>NZ_CP095376.1:300000-517500 GCF_023008405.1 Amycolatopsis sp. FBCC-B4732 | reverse complement strand
CTCCGCGGCTACGGCGACAGCAAGATCAGCGGGACCACCGCCACCAAGACCGGCCTCGACGTCTTCGCCAACGACCTCGTCGAGCTGGCCGACCACCTCGGGCTGGACCGCTTCGTGCTCGGCGGCCTCTCCATGGGCGGGCAGATCGTCATGCAGCTGGTCGAGGACCACCCCGACCGGGTCGAGGCCCTCCTCTTGGCCGACACCTTCGCCGGCCTCGACACCCCCGAGGCCAAGCAGGCGCGCATCGACACCGCCGCGAGGATCCTCGAAGAGGGGATGGCCGGCTACGCCGACGAGCTCCTCCCCAAGATGATCTCGAAGCGGACCCGCGCGACCAGGCCGGACGTCGAAGCGCACGTCCGGCGGATGATGCGCGACGCTCCCGCGGGAGGAGCCGCGGCCCGCGCTGCGCGGACGTGCCGAGCGCCCCGACTACACGCCGACGCTCACCCATATAGGAGTCCCCACCCTGGTCGTCGTCGGCAGCGAGGACGAGTTCACCCCCGTCGCCGACGCCGAGCTCATCCACCGGGAGGTGGCGGGTTCGACCCTGGTGGTGATCGAAGGCGCGGGCCACCTGCCTAACCTGGAGCGCGAGACCGAGTTCGACGACGCCCTCAGTGCGTTCCTGACCGGAAAAAGGTTCACCCCATGACCCAGCAGACCGTGTTCGTGACCGGCGCGAGCGCCGGCTTCGGTGCCGCCATCGCGCGCCGGTTCGTCGCCGAGGGCGCCCGCGTGATCGCCGTCGCCCGCAGCGGGGACAAGCTCGAGAAGCTCGCCGGCGAGCTCGGCGACGCCGTCCTGCCGGTGACCCTCGACGTGAGCGACCCCGAGGCCGTGAAGGCCGTCGTCGAGCACCTCCCGGAGGACTGGCGGGAGATCGACGTCCTGGTCAACAACGCCGGCCTGGCGAAGGGCCTCGAGCCCGCCCACCAGGCCCACCTCGAGGACTGGGACCAGATGATCGCGACCAACGTCCGCGGCCTCACGCACGTCACCCGCGCGGTGCTGCCCGGGATGGTCGAGCGCGGCCGCGGCCACGTGATCAACATCGGCTCGATCGCCGGCACCTACCCCTACCCCGGAGGCAACGTCTACGGCGCGACCAAGGCGTTCGTCCACCAGTTCAGCCTCAACCTGCGCAGCGACCTGCACGGCACCGGCGTCCGCGTGACGAACGTCGAGCCCGGCATGGTCGGCGGCACGGACTTCTCGAAGGTTCGCTTCGACGGCGACGCGGCCAAGGCCGACAAGGTGTACGAGGGCACCACGCCGCTGACCGCGGAGGACGTCGCCGAGTCGGTGTACTGGGCCGCCGCCCAGCCGGAGCACGTGAACATCAACGTCATCGAGCTGATGCCGGTGGTGCAGAGCTTCTCCGCGCTGCAGATCTACCGGGACGCCTGAAACAGGGCGAAGAGCGCCTGCTGCTCCGGGTCCGACCCGGTCAGCAGGCGCTTGGTCCGCGGCCGCCCGCCGGTCGACGGGTACGTCAGTACCAGCTCGCCGATGCCCGCGAGCTGGTCCAGCAGCTCCCGGACCGACAGGTTCATGCCCGCCCGGTCCGCCTCGCGGCGCATCAGGTGGGTCACCGTCGCCGCCAGCACCGACACCAGGCCGTGGGCCGCGATCCGCGCGCGCGTCCACTCCCAGCGCGGGGTCGGGCCGGTGAGCGCGGGCCCGGTCAGCCAGCGGAACGTCGACTCCAGGTGGGTGCGGGCGCGGTAGGCCGTGACGACGTCGCCGACCGGCCAGTCCCGGTCGGTGACCAGTACCTGCTTGCCGAAGAACTCGTCGTCCAGCCGGGCCACCGCGGCGGAATCGATCCGCCGTTCGACCCGTATCTCGCCGGGCCGGGTGCCGGTGAGCACGGCGGTGAGGACGCGTTCGATGCGCCGGCCGCGCGTGACCCGGCCGATTTCCGCGTGCACCTGCGCGCGGTCGCCGCGGTGCGTGCCGGCGGCCAGCGCCGCGGCCAGGCCGTCCAGCTCGCGGGTGGTGGTGGCCAGCTCGTCGGCGAACGCCCGGGACTGGGCCGCGTGCAGGGTCGCCGAGTGGGTCAGGATCACCCGGCGGCGGACACCGTCGACCACCGCGTGCGTGTCCAGCGCGGTGAGCCCGGCGAACCGCTCGGGGTCGACGCGCTTGCGGGCGGACGCGGGCTGCGTCAGCAGCTCCGGGTGGTCGGTCAGCGGCAGCGAGCCGACGAACCCGCTGCGGGAACCGAGGTCGAGCTGCGCGGCCTGCCCGGCGTGGAAGACCAGCGTCGCCGGGCCCAGCTCGGCGGTCAGCGCGGCGAACGTCGGGGCGTTGTCGCGGCGGTACAGCCGCGAGGCCAGCGGGATGGCGCCGTCGCGGGTGACGCGCAGCCCGACGCCGGCGAGCACCTCCCGGCAGGCCGAGGGCAGCGTGCAGTCCGCGGGGGCGAACACGGCGAACCGCGGGACGTCGACGGCGAGGGCCTCGTGGTCGTCGAGCGTCTCGAGGACGGCGGTGGAAACGGTCTCCTCGATGCCCGCGATCCGCTCCGGGGTCAGGCGTTCCAGCGCCCGCCACAGACCATCCACTGTGGACAGCCGAACCAGGTCCGCGGCCGGGCTCGCCGCCCACCACTGCCCGATCGGCGTCGCGGGCGCGGTCGCGCGGTGCAGCACCGCGACCGCGAGGCTCAGCCCCAGCGAGGGTTTCGACCGCACGACGTCGTCGACGCGGCGGACGAAGTCCAGCCGGGACAGCGTCGCCCACACCGCCGCGACGTCGCCGTACGTCCGGTGGGAAGCCGCGGCCGGTTCACCGCCCGGGACGGCCCGGGCGATCTCGTCGGCCGTGCCGAGGTAGCGCTGGGTGACCACCCGGGGCTTGCCGTCGACGCGGGCGGACTCCGCCAGGTAGTAGTACGTCCGGCCGCCGATCTTCTTGCCGACCACAGATGCCACCCTTTAGGTAATACACCTCCGGCCGGTGATCGACAACCCGCCCGGCGCGCTGACCTGCGACGACGATCACGTCCGTCTCCCACCCCAGCCAGGTGCGGAACGCACACTGGCTGGTCGCGCGAGGACGGTCCTAGCGTAAGTGGAATGGGACCCGAACCCGACGCCACCACCCCGACCGCCTCCGCGATGCGCCGCGCGCTCGCCCGGGCGCGTGACGGGAAGACACTCGACGTAGCCGAGGCGGCCGTCCTGCTGCACGCCCGCGGCGAAGACCTGGGGAAGCTTTCCGAGTACGCGTCGCGCATCCGTGACGCCGGCCTGGCCGAAGCCGGGCGCGCCGGCATCATCACCTACAGCCGCAAGGTGTTCATCCCGCTGACCCGGCTGTGCCGCGACCGCTGCGGCTACTGCACGTTCGTCACGGTGCCGGGCCGGCTCGAATCGCCGTTCCTCTCGCCCGACGAGGTTCTCGACATCGCCCGCAAGGGCGCGGAGATGGGCTGCAAGGAGGCCCTCTTCACCCTCGGCGACCGCCCCGAGGACCGCTGGAAGGCCGCCCGCGACTGGCTGGACGCGCACGGCTACGACGACACGCTCAGCTACGTCCGCGCGATGGCCATCCGCGTCCTCGAAGAGACCGGCCTGCTGCCGCACCTCAACCCGGGTGTGCTGACCTGGCAGGACTTCCAGCGGCTCAAGCCGGTCGCGCCGTCGATGGGCATGATGCTCGAGACGACCGCGACCCGGCTGTGGAGCGAGAAGGGCGGCCCGCACTACGGCTCCCCGGACAAGGATCCGGCCGTCCGGCTGCGGGTGCTCGAAGACGCCGGGCGCAGCAGCGTCCCGTTCACCACCGGTGTCCTCATCGGCATCGGAGAGACGTTCGAGGAGCGCGCGGACGCGCTGTTCGAGATCCGCAAGGTCGCCAAGACCTACGGCGGCATCCAGGAAGTCATCGTGCAGAACTTCCGGGCCAAACCGGACACGAAGATGCGTGCGACCCCGGACGCCGACCTCGAAGAGCTGGCCGCGAACATCGCGGTCGCGCGGCTGGTGCTCGGCCCGAAGATGCGCATCCAGGCGCCGCCGAACCTGATCGGCAGCCAGTACGACCTGATGATCCGCGCCGGCATCGACGACTGGGGCGGCGTCTCGCCGCTGACCCCGGACCACGTCAACCCGGAACGCGCGTGGCCGCAGATCGACGAGCTCGCCCGGCGCACCGAGAAGGCCGGCTTCGAGCTCAAGGAACGGCTCACCATCTACCCGGAGTACGTCAAGGCCGGCGAGCCGTGGCTGGACCCGCGGATCACGCGGCACGTCGCCGCGCTCGTCGACTACGAGACCGGGATGGCCCGCGAAGGCGCCATGCCGGTCGGCATCCCGTGGCAGGAGCCGGACGGCGGCTGGCAGGAGTCCGGGCGCACCGACCTGCACACCGAGATCGACACCACCGGCCGCACCGAAGACCGCCGCAGCGACTTCGACTCCGTCTACGGGGACTGGAAGGAGATCGGCGACCGGATCAAGACCGGGCCGCAGAAGTTCGACTCCACCGTCCTGGAAGCCTTGCGCAGCGCGGAAAAGGACCCGGCCGGGCTCTCCGACGACGCCGCGCTCGCGCTGCTGTCGGCCGAAGGCAAGGAACTGGACGCGTTCACGAAGCTCGCCGACGACCTGCGGCGGGAGACGGTCGGTGACGACGTCACCTTCGTCGTCACGCGGAACATCAACTTCACGAACGTCTGCTACACGGGCTGCCGCTTCTGCGCCTTCGCCCAGCGTCGCACCGACGCCGACGCGTACACGCTCTCGCTGGAGCAGGTCGGCGACCGCGTCGACGAGGCGTGGGCCGCGGGCGCGACCGAGATCTGCATGCAGGGCGGCATCCACCCGGACCTGCCCGGCACCGCGTACTTCGACCTCGCGGCCGAGGTCAAGCGCCGTCAGCCGGACATCCACCTGCACTCCTACAGCCCGATGGAGGTCGTGAACGGCGCTTCGCGGACCAACCTGTCCCTTCGCGACTGGCTGATCGCGGCGAAGGAGTCCGGCGTGGACTCGCTGCCGGGCACGGCGGCGGAGATCCTCGACGACGACGTCCGCTGGGTGCTCACCAAGGGCAAGCTGCCGACGTCGGAGTGGATCAAGGTCGTCACGACCGCGCACGAAGTCGGGCTGCCGACGACGTCGACGATGATGTACGGCCACGTCGACACGCCGGCGCACTGGGTCGCGCACCTCAAGCTCCTCGCGCGGCTGCAGCGCGAAGGCCTGGAGAAGCACGGCAAGCGCGGGTTCAGCGAGTTCGTGCTGCTGCCGTTCATCCACCAGAGCTCGCCGATCTACCTCGCCGGGCTGGCCCGCCCGGGCGCGACGCAGAACGAGAACCGGGCGGTGCACGCACTGTCCCGGCTGCTGCTGCACGGCATGATCGACAACATCCAGAGCTCCTGGGTGAAGCTCGGCACCGAGGGCAGCCGCGCGGTGCTGCAGGGCGGCGTCAACGACATCGGCGGCACGCTGATGGAGGAGACGATCAGCCGGATGGCCGGCGCGTCGAACGGTTCGTACAAGACGATCAGCGACATGCGCGAGCTGGTCGAACCACTGGGCCGCCCGCTGGTGCAGCGCACCACGGGCTACGGCCGCCCCTCGGCCGAGCGGCTCGCCGCGGCGGAGGCTTCGGACGGGGTGGCGACGGCGGTGCGCAAGCCGCTGCTGCCGCTGCTGACCCCGTGAGGTAGCCCCCGGACGTCATGAACGACCCTTTCACGTCGCCGGACGCGGTGAAAGGGTCGTTCATGACGTCCCGCGCCACCCGCTAGTCTTTCGGCGCATGGGGGTTTCTCGCATCGTGCCGCTTTTCGTCCTCGCGCTCCTGGCCGGCTGCGCCAGTCCGCCGCCGCCCGCTCCGGTGCCCACAGTGACGCCGAGCCCGAGCCCGACGTACGCGCCGCCGCCGTCGAGCGGGCTGTCCCTTTCGGTCGGACCGGTCGAAGCCGGGCTGGGGCACCGCGCGAGCGTGCTGACGCTGACCAACCGGGACACCGCGCCGCGGAAGGTCACCGGCTACCCGGACCTGCAGGTGCTGGCGGGTGACGGAACGGCCCTGGACGTCAAGGTCGAGCACGGCACTTCGTACTTCGCGCGCGACCTCGGGCCGCAGGACCTGACCGTCCAACCGGGCGCGAAGGTGGTGGCCGTGCTCGCCTGGTCGGCCACCGTCACTTCCGGCGACACGCGCACGGGCGCGGCGATCTCGGTGGTCCCGGTCCCTGGCGAACCTGAGCAAAAGCAGCCCCTCGACACCGATCTGGGCACCACGGACACCGTCACGCTCAGTTCGTGGGCCACCGAAATCGGCGGCTGATGACCTTGTGTCACCGCTCACAAACCCCCGGGTGACCGCCTGGGATCTGTGCTAACTCTTTCCTTCACGACCAGGGCAAGCACCGAAGCTTCACCTGCCGGAAGGACTTCGATGAGCACCTCCGTGGACACACTGGGCATGGTCGACACCGAGCGCTACCCCCTCACCGAGCCGGGAAGCGCCGCCTGGCGGGAAATCGTCGAGCGCACGCGCGCGGACCTGGCCGAGGCCGGCTGCAGCGTGCTGGCCGACTTCGTCCGGCCGGAACTGCGGGAAGTCCTGCGCACCGAGTGCGCCGAACTCGAACCGCACGCGTACACGAAGATCGAAAAGGTCAACGCCTACAACACCGCGATCGGCGAACCGCTGCCGGCGGACCACCCCGGCCGGACGATCATGGAACGCGGCAACGCCTTCGTCGCCCGTGACCGGATCCCCGCGTCGTCGATCATCGACCGGCTCTACACCAGCCCGCTGTTCCAGCGGTTCGTCGCCGACTGCTTCGGCCTGCCGGAACTGCACGAGCTGGCCGACCCGCTGGCCGGGCTGACGCTCAACGTGATCGCGCCCGGCCGCGCGCACCCGTGGCACTTCGACACGAACGCCTACACCGTCAGCATGCTGACGCAGGTTCCGGACGCGGGCGGCACCTTCGAGTTCTGCCCGGACATCCGGTCCACCGTCGACGAAAACTTCCCCGCGGTGCGGGCGGTCCTGGCCGGTGACACCCGCCTGGTGCGGCGGCTGGAGCTCCGCCCGGGCGACCTCCAATTGTTCAAAGGGCGCTTCGCCTTGCACCGGGTCAGTACGGTGGAGGGCGCGATCGCGCGGCATTCCGCGATCTTCGCCTACAGCGAGCGACCGGGGGTGATCGGCAGCGCGGAGCGGACCAGGCAGCTGTTCGGCCGGATCCTGCCCGCGCACGTCACCGGGAGCACCGTTCGCGGCGACGAACTGCTCGACTAGATCAGGAGCCTGGCCCGTGCCTTTCGACTCGACCGGCAAGATCTCGTTCGACCACATCTACACCGCGCCCGACCCGCGCCCGTTCTTCGGTACGCTGCGGCGCGTCGATTACCGCATCCCCCAGCTCGCGAAGCCGTACTTCGCGAAGCTGATCGCCGAACACCCCGCGGAGCGCCCGACCGTGCTCGACGTCGGCTGCTCCTACGGCGTCAGCGCGGCGCTCCGGCGGTGTGACGCCACGATGGACGACCTCTTCGCCCACTACACCGACCCGGCCGTGACCGCGCTGGACCACGCGTCGCTGATCGAGGCGGACCGGGCCCGGATCGCCGGCGACGGCGGCGCGCGGTTCTACGGTCTCGACGCGTCGGCGCCCGCGCTCGAGTACGCGCTTTCCACCGGGTTCCTCGACGAGGCGATCCACGCCGACCTCGAGCGCGAAGACCCGGACAGCACGCAGCGGAAGCTCCTCGACGACGTCGACCTCGTGATCTCGACCGGCTGCGTCGGCTACGTCACCGAGAAGACGATCTCGCGGATCGCGCACGGCGCGCGGCCGTGGATGGCGCACTTCGTGCTGCGGATGTTCTCCTACGACCCGGTCGCCGAGAGCCTGGCCGAGCTGGGCTACGAGACCGCCGAGGTCGGCGGGGTGTTCCGGCAGCGGCGGTTCGCCTCCGCCGAGGAACAGACGCAGATCCTCGACACCCTCGACGCCGCCGGCGTCGACCCCGCCGGGCTCGAGTCCGAAGGGTGGCTCTACGCCCGGTTGTTCGTTTCCCGTCCCGAAGGCGCGGCCGCACTGGCCGCCGCGCTCGAACCCCGCGAAGAAGGATGATCGTGAGCAGTCCGGACTGGTCCACCCGCACCTTCGGCAACGAGGAGCGGCTCCCCCGCGTCCCCGTGCCCACGCTGGAGGACAGCGGCCGCCGCTTCCTCGAGTGGTGCGCCCCGCTGCTGACCCCGGACGAACTCGCGGAGACCGAAGCGGCCGTCGCGGAGTTCCTGGCGCCGGGCAGCCCGGCGCACGAGCTGCAGGCCGCGCTCGAGGAGTACGACCGGTCCCCCGGCGTGCACAGCTGGCTCGACACGTTCTGGCCGTACCGCTACCTCGGCCGTCGCGACCGGATCGCGCTCAACGCCAACTTCTTCTTCCTGTTCCAGGACTCCCCGCTGGGCCAGGTGGAGCGCGCGGCCGAGCTGACCGCGTCCGCCGTGGACTACAAGCTGAAGCTCGACGAGGAGCAGGTGCCGCCGGTGCTGCTGCGCGACACACCGCAGTCGATGGTGCAGCACAAGTACCTGTTCTCGGCGACGCGCATCCCGGGCCAGGTGCTGGACACCGCGCGCACGCCGTACCGCGAAGGCTGGGAAGGGCCTTCGCGGGAGCGGCACATCGTCGTGTTCCACCACGACACGCCGTTCCGGATGGAGGTCATCGGCGGGGACGGCCGTCCGTACTCGCCGGCGCAGCTGGCGGAAACGCTGCGGGCGATCCTCAAGGACGACCACGTGGCCGAAGTTCCTCCCGGGCACTTCACGACGAAAGCGCGTGCGGACTGGGCGGATTCGCGGACCGCGTTGCTCGACGCGGGCAACGCGGCCGCGCTGGAGACGATCGAGACCGCGTTGTTCTGCCTGTGCCTGGACGATTTCGCGCCGTCGGACACACTGGAGGCGAGTGACCGGCTGCTGTACGGCGACAACCGCTGGTACGACAAGGCCGTGTCGCTGATCGTCTTCGAGGACGGCACCGCGGGGATCAACGTCGAGCACTGCGAACTCGACGGCACCACGATCCTCGGCTTCACCGACGCGCTGCTGAGCGGTTCGCGGGCGGAGCGGGAGCCGGCTTCGGGCGTCCCCGGTTACGAGCCGGTCGACTTCACGCTGACCGACTCCCTCCGCGAAGACGCGCTGGCGGCCGGAATCGCCTTCCGCGCCTACGCGGACGCCACGGCGACGCAGACGGTGTCGTTCGGCTTCGGGGCCAACCGGGCCAAGGAGCTCGGGATGTCGCCGGACGCGTTCGCGCAGATGGCGTACCAGCTGGCGCACCGCCGCGCGAAGGGCCTGACGGGGGCGACGTACGAGTCGATCGCCACCCGGCAGTTCCGCAACGGCCGCACCGAGGCGATGCGGGTCGTCACGCCGGAGGTGGTGCGCTTCGCCGACGTTTTGACCGACCCGGCCGCGTCCGCCGAGGAGAAGCGTGCGGCGTTCCGCGCGGCGGCGGCCAAGCACGTCGCGCGTGCGAAGGAGTGCCAGGCCGGGGACGCGCCCGAGCAGCACCTGTGGGAGCTGCAGCTGATCGGGAAACGGCGCGGGGACACCTCGGAGCCGGCGCTGTACTCCTCACCGGGCTGGCTGAAGACCCGCGACGACTACCTGAGCACGAGCTCGGCGCCGTCGGTCAACATCCAGTACTTCGGGTTCGGCTCGACGAGCCCGCAGTGCATCGGCATCGCGTACGTGCTGCTGCCCGACCGCTGGAACATCTACCTGAGCACGCCGAAGCACGTGTCGGCGGAGATGCACCGCTTCGCCGACGAACTGGCGGTCGCGGTCCGGGAGCTGCAGGAGCTACTGGCCGAGTAGGCGGTGCAGCCAGGTCAGCCGGGCGGCTCGGGCCGCCCGGCTGATCGCCGCCTTCGGGGCCAACGAGTCGAAGCCGTGGAAGCCGCCCGGCGACACGTGGAGCTCGGCCTCGCCGCCCGCCTGCCAGAGGCGGGACGCGTACGCCACCACCTCGTCGCGGAACGTCTCCGCCGTGCCGACGTCCAGGAACGCCGGGGGCAGGCCGGACAGGTCCTCGGCGCGGGCCGCGGCCGCGTACGGCGGGACGTCGGCGGTGCCGCGGCGGTCGCCGAGGTAGGCCGTCCAGCCGACGTTGTTCGCCGTGCGGTCCCACAGACCGCGGCCGTCGAGGTCGATCGCCGACGGCGTGTCGTTGCGGTCGTCCAGCATCGGGCAGAGCAGCAGCTGGCCGGCCAGCGGCGGGCCGCCGCGGTCGCGGGCCAGCAGCGCCGTCGCCGCCGCGAGGCCGCCGCCCGCGCTGATGCCGCCGACGACCAACCGGCCCGGGACGTTCTCGGCGGTCCAGCGGAGTCCGGCGTAGCAGTCCTCGACCGGCGCCGGGTACGGGTGCTCCGGCGCCAGCCGGTACCCCGGCGACACGACGGTCAGGTTCGCTTCGCCCGCCCAGTCCAGCAGGTTCGGCACGTCCGAGCCGAGGTGGCTGCCCACGATCGTGCCGCCGCCGTGGACGTAGTACAGGACTCCCACGCTCGCAGCCGGCGCCAGCACCAGCAGCGGGACGTCGCCCGCGTGCTCCTCCGAGACCCGGCATGCCGGGTACGCGGCCGCCAGCTCCGCCACGGTCTTGTGCTCCACGGCGTTCAGCTCGCGGCGGCCCGGGATGTCGGCCGGCGAAGCCGGCGGCGGGCGCAGGGCCCGGAGCGCTTCGACGATCGGCGCGAGCTCCGGGTCGAACGGCGGCGGCGTCATGCCGTCGGGTCCGAGACGACGAGCACCAGCGAACCGTCGAACGTCGGCTGTTCGCGAAGCTTGCCGTAGCGGCGGTCCCAGGTGCCGTCGTCGAGGTCGTGCTGCAGTTCCGCGGCGAAGCGGTGGTGCACGCGGTCGTCGACGAAGCTCCACGCCGAGCACGACAGCCGCGCGCCCGGGTCCAGCAGCCGTTCGGGCCGCGCGTAGTAGGCCTCGTTGAAGCCGTCGGTGCAGTCGCCCGGGATGGGCACGCCGATGATCGACGTGTGCCCGCCCAGCCCGTCGGCGATGTCGTCGACCGACGGGTAGCGCCGGGCCTCGGTTTCGATCACCTCGGGCGCGTAGTCGAGCAGCCAGAACCGCCGCAGCAGGGCCGGGTCGCACGTCAGGACGGCGACCGGGCCGCGGGTCACGCGGCGCACCTCCTTCAGCCCGGCCCAGAGGTCGTTCCACTGGTGCACGCTGAACGTGCTCATCGCGCCTTCGAACGCGCGGTCCGGGAACGGCAGCTTTTCGGCGACGGCGTCCACCGCGGGCGGCAGGCCCGGCGGCCGCTGCGCGCGCATCGACGCCGACGGCTCGACCGCGGTCACTTCCCGGTCTTCCGGCTCGTACGCCCCGGCGCCCGCACCGACGTTGAGCACGGTCCGCGCGTCGCCCAGCGCGTCGAGGAGGTACTGGCCGATCCGGGGGTCCGGCTTGCGGTAATCGGTGTACACGCCACCGATCGCGCCGTAATCCGCGTCCCCTGCGCTGCCGTCGGCACGTCGCTGGCTCATGCCCAGAAACTATCAGCGCGGCCCGACGTCGGGGGCGTTGCTCCGCGGGGTGCAACCGAACGTCGGGCATCCGGCGCAGTCGTCAGTTCCTGTCGCAAACTTGCGTAAGTTCGTTCAACTATTGCGATTTCTTGTCCAGGATTCGTATGATCCCGGTCACAGGGGTCCCCACCTGCTGCGGAAAGGCCAGTGCCGCCCATGTCCCTCAGCTCTGTCTTCAGCGCGCCCAAAAGTGCTTTCACAGCGCGGTACGGCGCGCTAGCCGCCGCCGTGATCGCCGCCGCCGGGCTTACCATCGCCGCCGCACCCGCGGAAAGCACGGCGCTCGCCGCCGGCCGCGGTGCCACCGTTCCCTTCCTCGAACAGGAAGCCGAAACCGCCGCGACGAACGGGTCGGTCATCGGCCCGAGCCGCGCCGCCGGCACGCTCGCCGGCGAAGCGTCCGGCCGGAAGGCGGTCACGCTCTCCGGCCAGGGCCAGTACGTCGAGTTCACGCTCACCGCGCCGGCCAATTCGATCGATTTCCGCTACAGCATCCCGGATGCCGCGAACGGGACGATCTCGCTCTACGTCGGCGGCACCCACAACCGGGACATCGCGCTGACGTCGAAGTGGGCCTGGTACTACGGCTCCTACCCGTTCACCAACAACCCGGGTGACGGGCACGCGCACCACTTCTACGACGAAACCCGCGCGCTGCTCGGCACGTCGTACCCGGCCGGCACCAAGATCAAGCTGCAGGTCGACGCGGGCGACGTCACCCCGGCGACGATCGACCTCGCGGACTTCGAACAAGTCGGCGCCGCGGCGGCGCGGCCGGCGAACTCGGTGTCCGTCACCGATTACGGCGCCACCGCGGGCGACACGAGCGACGACGCCGGCGCGTTCGACTCCGCCGTGGCCGCGGCGAAGGGCCAGGGCAAGGAGGTCTGGATCCCGGCCGGCACCTTCACCCTCGGCCACCACATCACCGTCGACCAGGTGACGATCCGCGGCGCCGGGCCGTGGTACTCGGTGCTCACCGGCCCGCGCGCCGGCATCTTCGGCAAGGGCGAACCGGCGAGCTGCGGGACGTCGACCTACCCCGGCAACGCGGCCGTGCCCGGTACGAGCAGCGCCGTGAAGCTGTCCGACTTCGCGATCATCGGCCAGGTCGACGCCCGCGTCGACTGCGACCAGTCCAACGCCGTCGGCGGCGCGCTGGGCGGCGGCTCGGTCGTGCAGAACCTGTGGCTGCAGCACACGAAGGTCGGGCTGTGGCTGGACGGCCCGTTCGACGGGCTCACCGTGTCCGGCAACCGGATCCTCGACCAGACCGCCGACGGGCTGAACCTGCACCAGGGCATCAGCAACGTGACCGTGACGAACAACTTCCTGCGCAACACCGGCGACGACGGCCTCGCGATGTGGTCCGAGCACGACGCCGACCACCACAACACGTTCTCCTTCAACACCGTGCTGCTGCCGATCCTCGCCAACAACATCGCGATCTACGGCGGGCACGACAACACCGTGTCCGACAACGTGGTGGCGGACAACCAGGACCAGGGCGGCGGCCTCCACATCGCCAACCGGTTCAGCGCGATGCCGCTCTCGGGGACGACGACGGTCGCGCGCAACACCGCGATCCGCACCGGCGTGCTCGACTCGAACTGGCAGTTCGGCGTGGGCGCGCTGTGGTTCGACGGCCGCGACTCGGCCATCACCGGCCGCGTCGACGTCACCGACCTCGACCTGCAGGACAACAACTACGAGGCCATCCAGTTCATCGACAGCGCCACCACCGACGTGCACTTCACGAACGTCCGGATCACCGGGGCCGGCACGTTCGCCTGGCAGATCCAGGCCAAGCCGGCCGGGTCGGTGAAGAACGTCGTCGCGACCGGGGTCGGCCGGGCCGGCGTCTACAACTGCATGGGCCCGGACGCGATGGCGGGCCTGGCCGACCAGGGCGGGAACTCCGGCTGGGCGACGACGTTCTGCGGCTCGTGGCCGACGCCGGTGTACGGCTCGGACAACGGCGGCACGACGACCACCCCGCCGCCGACCACGACCCCGCCGACCACCACCACGACGCCGACCCAGCCGGGCGGGAACCTGGCACTGCACAAGAGCGTCACCGCTTCCGGCTCGCAGGGCGGCTTCCCGCCGGCCAACGCCGTCGACGGCGACGCGAACTCCTACTGGGAGAGCGCGAACAACGCGTTCCCGCAGACGCTGACCGTCGACTTCGGTGCCACCGTCGGCGTTTCGCGGCTGGTGCTGAAGCTGCCGCCGTCCTCGGCGTGGGGCACGCGCACGCAGACGATCTCGGTCGACGGCGTCAAGGCCGCCGCGGGCTACACGTTCAACCCCGCCTCGGGCAACACCGCGACCATCACCTTCCCGGCGACGTCGGCGCGCACCCTGCGCCTGACCTTCACCGGCAACACCGGCTGGCCCGCCGGGCAGCTGTCCGAACTCGAAGCCTATTCGTCCTGAGAGGTGCTGACGATGTCCCGCATTCCGGCTCTCCTCGCCGTGGCGCTCGCCGCGTCCGGCCTGACCGTGCTTTCCGGCGCCACCCCCGCCGCCGCGGCCACCTGCCCGACGACCGCTTCCGGCGGCGCGAGCGTGCCGTTCCGGACCGTCGAAGCCGAGTGTTCGGCGACGAACGGCTCGGCGGTCGGCCCCGACTACACCCAAGGCAGCATCGCCTCGGAAGCCTCCGGGCGGCAGGCCGTGCGCATCACGACCGGCCAGTACGTCGAATTCACGCTGCCCGCGGCGGCCAACGCGATCAACGTCCACTACAACCTGCCCGACGGTTCGTCCGGCCGGCTTTCCGTGTCGGTCAACGGGTCCAAGCTCGCGCTGCCGGTGACTTCGCGCTACACCTATGTGGACACCGGCTTCATCACGGGCTCGAAGACGCACCACTTCTTCGACGACGCCCGCGTGCTGCTCGGGCAGAACCTGGCGGCGGGCGCGAAGGTCCGGGTGCAGGCCGACTCCGGTGACGTCGGGCAGGCCACCATCGACCTCGCCGACTTCGAGCAGGTCGGCGGCGCGGGCACGAAGCCGTCCGCCGCGCTGTCGGTGATCGACTACGGCGCCACGGCGAACGACTCGTCGGACGACTCACAGGCGTTCCGCAACGGTTTGGCCGCGGCGCGCTCGCAGAGTAAGGAGCTGTGGATTCCGCAGGGCCGGTTCGAGATCGGCTCGGCGCTGCAGATCGACCAGACCACCGTCCGCGGCGCGGGCCCGTGGTACACGGTGTTGCACGGCAACAACATCTTCAACAACGGCAGCGCGTCCGGCAACATCAAGCTGTACGACTTCGCGGTCTTCGGTGACGTGACCGAGCGCAACGACGGCAGCCCGGACAACGCGTTCCACGGCGTCCTCGGGAACGGCTCGGTCGTCAGCGGGCTGTGGATCCAGGACACCAAGTGCGGGCTGTGGCTGATGAACGGCGCGTCCTCGAACCTCACCATCGAGAACAACCGCATCCTCGACACCCAGGCCGACGGCGTGAACTTCGACGGCGCCGTCACGAACTCGACGTTGCGCAACAACTACCTGCGCAACAACGGTGACGACGGCCTCGCGCTGTGGTCCAACGGCCAGGCCGACTCGGGCAACTCGCTGCTGAACAACACCGTCGTGCAGCCGAACCTGGCCAACGGCATCGCGTTGTACGGCGGCTCGAACAACACGGTGAGCGGCAACCTCGTCCAGGACACCAACGCGCTCGGCGGCGGCTACCTGGTCGCGAACCGGTTCAACTCGGTGCCGCTCGGCGGCACGGTGACGCTGTCGGCAAACACCGCGCTGCGGGCCGGGGCGCTCGACCCGAACTGGCAGTTCGGCGTCGGCGCGCTGTGGTTCGACGCGCGGGACCAGGCGATCACCGGCGTGACGATCCGGGTCACCGGGTTCACCGCGATCCAGAGCCCGTACGAGGCGATCCAGTTCATCGACGGCAACGGGCAGGGCAAGCAGATCCAGGGCATCACGATCGACGGCGTCTCGGTGCAGGGCGCCGGCACGTTCGTGGCGCAGTCGCAGACGCAGGGGTCGGTGTCGATCAGCAACCTCAGCGCGTCCGGCGTCGGCGTGACCGGGACGTACAACTGCCCCTACCCGGCGTCGATCCCGAAGATGACCTTCGGCGGGTCCGGCAACAGCGGCTGGACCGGCACCTGGAGCGACTGCTCGACCTGGCCCGCGCCGAACTCGGGCCCGCCGCAGCCGCCGCAGTCCGGTACGAACATCGCGAAGGGCAAGGCGATCAGCGCGTCGGCGTCGCAGGGCGGGTTCCCGCCGTCGAACGCCAACGACGGCATCACCGGCAGCTACTGGGAGAGCGCGAACAACGCGTTCCCGCAGACGCTGACGGTGGACCTGGGCGCCGCGGCGTCGATCGACAAAGTGACGCTTCGCCTGCCGCCGTCGTCGGCGTGGGGCGCGCGGACGGAGACGGTGACGATCTCCGGCAGCACCGACGGCGGCTCGTACACAACGCTGGTGGGTTCGCGCGGCTACGCGTTCGACCCGGCTTCCGGCAACACGGCGTCGGCCTCCTTCACGGCGACGTCGCAGCGGTTCGTGCGGCTGACGTTCACCGGCAACACCGGCTGGCCCGCGGGTCAGGTGGCCGAATTCGAGGTGGCCGCCGCCTAGTGTGACGAAACGGCACGGCGGCTCGACGGTTCCGCACGGAACCGCCGGGCCGCCGGCCGGTCTGCATTAACCTCGCCCGGGAGATCGTCCAGGGGAGGACCGGTGCCGCGTTTGCTGCTCGTCGAAGACGACCGAGCCCTGGCCGAAGCGCTTTCGCTGGCCTTGCGCGCGCTGGGCCACGACGTCGTCCACGCCCCCACCGGCGAACACGCGCTCACCGCGCTGGCCGACGCCGAGTTCGTCCTCCTCGACGTCATGCTGCCGGGCATGGACGGGTTCGAGGTCTGCCGCCGGATCCGGGCCCGCAGCCGGCTGCCGATCGTGCTGCTGACCGCGCGCGGCGACCCGATCGACGTCGTCGCCGGGCTCGAATGCGGCGCCGACGACTACGTGGTGAAACCGGCGGAACCCCGCGTGCTGGACGCGCGGATCAAGGCGATCGGCCGCCGGGCGCGCGCCACCGCCCCGGGGAACGGCGTGCTGCGCGTCGGCGGGCTGGAGATCGACCCCGCCGCGATGAGCGTCAGCCGCGACGGCGAGGAACTGGCGCTCACCGCCACCGAAATCCGGCTGCTCGTCGAGTTCGGCGAGCACCCCGACCAGGTCCTGAGCCGGCAGGTGCTGCTCAAGCGCGTCTGGGACTACGGCTACGTCGGCGACTCGCGGATCGTCGACGCGGCCGTCGCGCGGCTGCGGGCCAAGGTCGAGGACGACCCCGCGAACCCGGTGCTGCTGCGCACGGTCCGCGGCCTCGGCTACCGGCTGGTGACCAAGTGAAGCTCCCGGCCGTCAGCCTCCGGACCCGGATCGTCGCCGCGATCGTCGGGGTGACCACCACGGCGACGGCGGTCATGGCGTACTCGGCGTACCAGGTGCAGGCGGACGAGGCACTGGGCCGGTTCGCCGTCTCGGCCGTGGCCAGTTCGGGCGCCGACCGGCAGCTCCTCCAGGAGTTCTCGAAGGTCGGCACCGAGGGGTGGCTCGACCGCATCCGGATCGGCGTCGACCCGGACTGGGCGGTGGTGACCGAGCGGCCCGGCGGCCCGCTCGAAGTCGTGCGGACCGCGAACGGGCCCATCCCGGTGCCGGACAAGCTCGCGATGCTGGGGAGCGTGCGGGCGGGCCTGTTCGAACAGCGGCGGCCCGAGCAGTTCGGCAGCGCCTACGCGCGGGTGCCGGGCACCGGCCGGAAGGTGTTCGTGGTCAACGCGAACCTGCCGATCCCCGGCTACCACCTCGTCCAGTTCTTCGACTTCAGCCGGTTCGACGACGACCTGACCGAGCTGCGCTGGCAGCTCGTCCGCACCGCGCTCGTCGTGAGCGTGCTCGGGGCCGGTGCCGCGTTGCTGATCGGGCGGCGCATCCGGCGTCCGATCAAGGCGTTGTCCGCGGCGGCCGACGAGCTCGGCGCGGGCGCGCTGGGGACGCGGGTGCCGGTCGCGGGCCGGGACGAAGTCGCCGCGCTCGCCGAGTCTTTCAACGCGATGGCCGCGCGGCTCGGCGCGTCGATCGACGAGCTGCACGCGAAGGACCGCCAGCAGCGGCGGTTCGTCGCCGACGTCGCCCACGACCTGCGCACGCCGCTCGCTTCGATGATCGCCACGGTGGACACCCTCGACCACGCCGAGCCTGCCACCCGCACCCGCGCCGCCGAAATCCTCGGCACGCAGGCCCGGCGGCTCGCGAAGCTCGTCGAAGACCTCCTCGAGATCGCGCGTTTCGACGCCGGGAAGGCCGACCTGCGGGTCGCGCCGGTCGACCTGGCCGATCTGGTCGCCGACGCCGCCGGGGTCACCGGGGTCGAAGCCGCCGTGACGGCCGCCGGTGACGTCACCGTCGTCGCCGATCCGCGGCGGGTGCACACCGTGGTGGCGAACCTGCTGAGCAACGCCCTCCGGCACGGGACCGCGCCGGTCACGGTCACCCTCGACGGCACCGGCGACGACGTCGGCGTGCGCGTCGCCGACGCCGGCCCGGGGGTGCCGGCGGACCTGCTGCCGGTGTTGTTCGACCGGTTCACCCGCGGCGACCACGCGCGTCAGGCGAGCGACGGCAGTGGGCTCGGGCTGGCGATCGCGCGGGAGAACGTGCTGGCGCACGGCGGCTCGCTCACGGCGCACAACGACGGCGGCGCCGTGTTCACCGTGCGGCTGCCCAGGGGCAGCTGACTCACGGTCAGCTCGCGCGGGTGCCGGGCGTCGAAGTACGGCAGCGGCAGGTGTGCGAGCAGCACCGCGGTCACGAGCAACGGCAGCGGGCGGAGGGCCGGGCTCAGCCACAGCACCACGGCGAGGTTGGTGACCAGCAGGAACCCCCAGCGCGCCCAGTCCCAGCCGGCGAAGGCCAGCAACGCCGGTGCCGCCACGGCCGCGACGGCGAGCGCGTCGAGGCGTTGCAGCAGGGCGCCGGCCACGACGACGGCGAGGATCGGGGCCAGGTGCAGCAGGACCTCGGTGACCGAATACAGCTGCCAGCTCTGGCTCTGGGTGCGTTCGAACAGGGCGAGCGCGTCGGCTCTCGGGGTGAAGTCCGCGGCGGCGAGCGCCGTTTCGAGCCGGCCGACGGCGCCGGGGCTCGACGCGGGGAGCAGGAGCACGGCGAGTTCGGCCGCCACCGGCGTCGCGAGCAGCTTCGCCGTGATCCGCACCGAGGACTGCCGCAGCAGGACGAGCGCGAACACGGGGAGCACGGTGAGCGCCGCGATCTCGTGGGTGAACACCGCGGCCGTGAGCAGCCCGGACGCCACCGCGGGCCGGCGCGGCAGCTGCCCCAGCGCGGCGAAGAGCAGCAGGTAGAGGGCCTGGTCGAAGTAGCCGGCCTCGTGGAAGAGGAAGCCGCCGGACGGCAGGAGCAGCCAGCCGATCACGAGGAGCCGGTGGCCGGGCTGCCGGGCGCGGGCGAACGCGACGGTGAGGACTCCGAGCACCGCGGCGAGAACGGCGAACGCCGCGGCCGCGAAGACCCAGTACGCATACCCGGTCGCGAGGGCGAGCGGGTGGAGCAGGGTGCCGACGAGGAACCGGCGGTGGAAGCCGTCGGTCAGGGAGACGGCTTCGAGCGTCACGGCCCAGTCGCCCGGCAGCCGGAAGCCGCGGTAAGCCGCCAGGGCCAGGGCGAGCGCGAAGAGGGCGGTGAGCCCGCTTGTCGTGGTGCCGCGGTCGAGGGTGCTGGTCACGATCGCCAAGCTAGGAACGGGATGTGCGCGCTTCGCCACTGTCGATCACCGGCTCGGCACGGTTCCGCACGTCGTACTTTTGCACTCGGTTGCTGTAAAGTTTCACCCATGACGCGTCGTCTTGCCGAAGTCGCCCGCCAGGTCGGGGTCAGCGAAGCCACGGTCAGCCGGGTGCTCAACGGCCGCTCCGGGGTGTCCGCCAGCACCCGCGCCGCCGTGCTCACCGCGCTGGACGTGATGGGGTACGAACGGCCCACCCAGCTGCGCGGCGAGCGCGCCCGGCTGGTCGGGCTGGTGTTGCCGGAGCTGCAGAACCCGATCTTCCCGGCGCTGGCCGAGATCATGGGCAACGCCCTCGCCCAGCAGGGCTTCACGCCGGTCCTCTGCACGCGCACCGCCGGCGGGGTGTCCGAGGCGGAGTACGTCGAGCTGCTCCTGCAGCAGCAGGTGTCGGGCGTGGTGTTCGCCGGCGGCCTGTACGCGCAGGCGGACGCGGTCCACTCGCACTACCACCACCTGGTCGAGCGCCGCCTCCCGACGGTCCTGATCAACGCGGCGGTCGAGCACCTCGGCCTGCCGCAGGTTTCGTGCGACGACGCCGTGGCCGTGGAGCAGGTCGTCGGGCACCTGAGTTCGCTGGGACACGAGAAGATCGGCCTGGTCTTGGGCCCGTCGGACCACGTGCCGTCGCAGCGCAAGCTCGCGGCGTTCCAGTCGTACGCGGCGAAGCTGGGCTTGCCGGTGCTGGACGAGCTGGTCGAGCACGGGATGTTTTCCATCGAGGGCGGACACGCGGCGGCGGCCCGCCTGTACCCGCGCGGCGCCACGGCGGTGCTGTGCGCGAGCGACCTGCTCGCACTGGGCGCGGTCCGCGCGGCCCGACGGCAGGGACTGTCGGTGCCGGACGACATTTCGGTGGTGGGCTACGACGACTCGGCGTTGATGAACTGCACCGACCCGCCACTGACGACCACCCGCCAGCCGATCGAGGCGATGGGCCGCGCGGTGGTGGAGCTGCTGGTCAAGCGCATCAACGGCGGCGAGGTGGCGGCGGAGGAACTGCTGTTCGCGCCGGAACTGGTGGTCCGCGGGTCGACAGCCCGCCGCACCACCTGACCCCACCCGAAGCCTCACTCGGCCGAGCGGCGGGTTTCGCACCCGTCGCTCACTTTTTCGTGCCCGCGGCACGGCCCGGCGCCCTGTCGGGCACCAGCCATCCGCAGCCTGTTCGTAACTTGCAACTTCTCGTCGTCTTATTGCGTCGATCTGGTCCATCCCTTTATGGTGACCGCAATCACGTGACAGCCGTCGCGACCCCGAGAAGAGGCTTGAGATGAGCAGTCCCTGGTCCCGAACCGTCTCCCGCCGGATGTTGTGCCTGCTCACCGCGGGCGGCCTGGCGCTGACCCTGGCCGCCTGCGGTGACGGCGACAACGCCGCGCAGACCGGCGGCAAGGTGAAGATCACGGTCACCGGGCAGCCGCCGACCAGCCAGCCGTTCGAGCGCGGCGTCTTCGACGCGGACGTCAAGGAGTTCGAGGCTTCCCACCCGAACATCGACATCGATCCGCACGAAGGCTTCATGGACCCGAAGACCTTCTCGGCGAAGCTCGCCGGCGGCCAGCTGGAAGACGTCTACTACGTCTACTTCACCGACCCCGCGCAGATCATCGCGCGCCACCAAGCAGCCGACATCACCGAAGCCGCGAAGAGCGTCCCGCACATCAACGACATCAAGCCGGAACTGCTCGACAACTTCCGGGACGCGAGCGGCAAGCTCTACGGCCTGCCGACGATGAACTACACGATGGGCCTGCTCTACAGCAAGCCGCTGTTCCAGAAGGCCGGGCTCGACCCGAACAAGCCGCCGCAGACCTGGGACGAGGTCCGTGACGCCGCGAAGAAGATCTCCGCGCTGGGCAACGGGGTCGTCGGGTACGCCGACTACAGCAAGAACAACCAGGGCGGCTGGCACCTGACCGGCTGGCTGTACTCGATGGGCGGCGACATCGCCCGCAAGGACGGCGACAAGTGGGTCGCCGACTTCGACAACGACAAGGGCAAGAAGGCCCTCCAGTACCTGCACGACATGCGCTGGACCGACAACTCCATGGGCGCCAAGCAGCTCCTCGAAGCCACCGACGTGCAGCGGATGATGGGCTCCGGCCAGCTCGGCATGTACATGGCCGCCCCGGACAACGTGCCGGTGCTGGTCAAGCAGTTCAACGGCAAGTACGAGGACTACGGCATCGCGGGCATGCCCGGCGGCGAGGGCACCCTCCTCGGCGGCGAGGGCTACATGGTCAACCCGAAGGCCTCGCCGGAGAAGATCAAGGCCGGCCTCGAGTGGATCCAGTGGAAGTACCTCAACCCGGACCGCTTCGAGAAGCACATCCAGCAGTACGTCGACGGCAAGCAGCCGGTCGGCCTGCCCGCCGAGCCGACCCCCGACGTCTGGACCGGCGCGGTCCGCGAGCAGCAGCTGGCGCTGAAAGCCAAGTACGCCAACGTTCCCGCGCAGAACTTCCAGTCCTACGTGGACACCACGAGCAAGATCAAGGGCAGCATCGAGCCGCCGAACGCGCAGCAGATCTACGCCGCCCTCGACAGCGTGATGCAGGCGGTGCTGACCGACCAGAACGCCAACATCGACCAGCAGCTCTCGTCCGCCGCGTCGAAGGTCAACAGTGTCCTCGCCCAGGTCAAGTAGCCTCCTCGCCTGGCCCGCGACGTCCTCGTCGCGGGCCGGGCGCCCGGCCGTCTCGCAGGAAGACCGCCGCCGCACCAGGCTCAAGCGCAAGATCAAGGAAAACCTCACCGCGTACGGCCTGCTGTGCGCCGCGCTCGTGGTGTTCGCGCTGTTCTCCTGGTACCCCATCGTGCGCGGCGTGCTGCTGAGCTTCCAGCAGGTCGACTTCGTCAACGCGCCGACGTGGGTCGGGTTCGACAACTTCGCGAAGCTGTTCGAAGACCCGCTGTTCGGCGTCGCCTGGCGCAACACGCTGCTGTTCACCGGGCTCGCGCTGGTCTTCGGGTTCGCCGTCCCGTTCCTCACGGCCGTGCTGCTCAACGAAATCCGGCACGCGAAGGCGTTCTTCCGGCTCGCCGTCTACCTCCCGGTGATGCTGCCGCCGGTCGTCACGGCGCTGATGTGGAAGTGGTTCTACGACCCGGGTCCCGGCCTGTTCAACTCCGCACTCGGCGCGGTCGGCCTGCCCGGCGGCCAGTGGCTCGACTCGTCCGGCACGGCGATGCTGTCCCTGGTCTTCGTCTCGACGTGGGCCAACATGGGCAGCACCACGCTGATCTACCTCGCCGCGCTCGGCACGATCCCCGGCGAGCTCTACGAAGCCGCCGAACTGGACGGCGCCGGGCTGTGGAAACGCCTGCGGCACGTGACTTTCCCGCAGACGCGGTTCGTCCTGCTGGTGCTCCTGCTGCTGCAGATCGTCGCGACCATGCAGGTGTTCACCGAGCCGTACGTGATGACCGGCGGCGGGCCGGACGACTCGACGGTCACCGTGCTCCTGCTGCTCTACCGCTACGCCTTCGTCTACAACGACTTCGGCGCGGCGAGCGCGATGAGCCTGCTGCTGTTCGTGGCGCTGGGCGTGTTCTCGGCGTGGTACGTCCGGCTGACGCGGAAGGCGGACCAGTCATGAGGACCCTCGTCTCCCCGTCCGCGCTGCGCAGCCCGCGCGGCAAGGTCGTCTACGGCGTCGTTTTCGCTTGCACGCTCGCGATCTTCATCCTGGCCTTCATGTTCCCGCTCTACTGGGCGATCACGGGCGCGCTGAAGTCACCGCAGGAACTGGCCGCGACGCCGGCGACGCTCGTCCCGCACGAGTGGCACCCGGAAACCTTCGCCGACGCGTGGAGCCAGCTGAGCCTGGGCAAGTACTTCCTCAACACGCTCGTCGTCGCCGGCGGCGCGTGGCTGGCGCAGCTGGCCATCGACGTCCCGGCCGCGTTCGCGCTGTCGAAGCTGCGGCCCAAGTTCGGCAACGTCGTGCTCGGGCTGATGCTGGCCACGCTGATGCTCCCCGCGACGGCGCTGCTCGTCCCGACGTACGTGACGGTGACGGACCTGCCGCTGCTGCACCTCAACCTGATCAACTCGCCGACCGCGGTCTGGCTGCCCGCGGCGGCGAACGCGTTCAACATCTACCTGCTGAAGCGGTTCTTCGACCAGATCCCCGACGAGCTCATCGAAGCGGCGCGCATCGACGGCGCCGGGCCGGTGCGCACGCTCTGGCGGATCATCCTGCCGATCTCGCGGCCGATCCTGGCCGTGGTTTCGATCCTCGCGGTCGTCACCGCGTGGAAGGACTTCATCTGGCCGCTGCTGGTGTTCCCGGACACCGAAAAGCAGACGCTCTCGGTGATGCTGCAACGGGTGGCGATCGACATGCCGCTCAACGTGCTCGTCGCCGGGATGGTGCTGGCCAGTCTGCCGATGGTGGCGCTGTTCCTGGCGTTCCAGCGGCAGATCCTCGCCGGGCTGACCGCCGGCAGCATCAAGGGCTGAGGCCTTCCCAACAACAAGGAGGGGCACTTACGTGACCGACAAGACCGGCTGGTGGCGGAGCGCGGCCATCTACCAGGTGTACATCCGCAGCTTCGCGGACGGCAACGGCGACGGCGTCGGCGACCTCGCCGGTGTCCGCGCCCGGCTGGACCACCTGGCCGACCTGGGGATCGACGCGATCTGGTTCACCCCGTGGTACCCGTCCCCGATGGACGACGGCGGCTACGACGTCGCCGACTTCCGCGACATCGAGCCGCTCTTCGGCACGCTCGCCGAGGCCGAGGAGCTCATCGCCGAAGCGCACGCGCGGGACATCCGGGTGATCATCGACATCGTGCCCAACCACTGCTCCGACGAGCACCGCTGGTTCCAGGCCGCGCTGGCCGCGGGCCCGGGATCGCCAGAGCGGCAACGGTTCTGGTTCCGTCCGGGCCGCGGCCCGGACGGCAGCGAGCCGCCGAACAACTGGAAGTCGCGCTTCGGCGGCTCCGCGTGGACGCGCGTGCCGGACGGCGAGTGGTACCTGCACCTCTACAGCTCGCGCCAGCCCGACTTCAACTGGGACAACCCGGAAATCCGTACGGAGTTCGAGGACGTGCTGCGGTTCTGGTTCGACCGCGGGGTCGACGGCTTCCGCATCGACGTCGCCGACGGGCTGGTCAAGGACCCGCACCTGCCCGACGTGGAGGAAGGCGACGAGACGCCGTTCTCCGACCAGGAGGGCCTGCACGAGATCTACCGCTCGTGGCGCAAGATCGTCGACAGCTACCCGGGCGAGCGGGTGCTGGTCGGCGAGATGTGGCTGGAGGACATGTCCCGAGCGGCGCGCTACCTGCGCCGCGACGAGCTGCACTCGGCGTTCAACTTCGACTTCCTGGTCTGCCCGTGGGACAGCAAGCGCTTCCGCGACGTCATCGACCGGACGCTGAAGGCGCACGAGGAGGTCGGCGCGCCGGCCGCGTGGGTGCTGTCGAACCACGACGTCACGCGGCACGTCACGCGCTACGGCCGGGAAGGCGACACCGGGTTCAGCTTCGCGAACCGCCTGCACGAGCTGCCGGTGGACCGCGAGCTGGGCACCCGGCGGGCCCGGGCGGCGGCGCTGCTGACACTGGCCCTGCCCGGCGGGCTGTACGTCTACCAGGGCGAGGAGCTGGGGCTCTGGGAGGTCCTGGACATCCCCGACGAGCTGCGCCAGGACCCGGTGTGGGCCCGCACGAACGGCACCGACCCCGGTCGCGACGGCTGCCGCGTCCCGATCCCGTGGTCGGGCTCCGAAGCGCCGTTCGGCTTCGGCGCCGGGGGCGCGTGGCTCCCCCAGCCCGCCGAGTGGCGGGACTACACGGCGGAAGCGGAGGCGGCGGACCCGGCGTCGATGCTGGCGCTGTACCGCGACGGGCTGCGGCTCCGGCGGGATCTCCCCACCGGCTCGCCGGAGTGGCTCGACCTCGGCGAAGGGGTGCTGGCGTTCCGGCTCGGGACAGGGTTCACGTTCGCGCTGAACTTCTCGGACACGCCGATCCCGCTCCCCGCCGGGGAGATCCTGCTGGCCAGCGGGCCGGCCGGCGGCGAACTGCCGACCGACACCGCTGTCTGGCTGAAGTCCTAACGGGTGAGCTGCAGGACGTCTACGCCGCGGGCGTTGTCCGCGACGTAGACGTACTTGCCGTGCCAGTACGGGGCCCACGCGCTCGCGTCGCCCGGCCGGTAGTACGCGATCTGCCGCGGGTTCGTCGGGTCGCTGACATCGAGGAACCGGGTGCCCTGCGCGTAGAACGACTGCACCAGGATCTTGCCGCGGACGTCGAAGTAGTGCGCGGAACAGTCGTCGGACGCCGGGTCGCTGCCCTCCTGGCCGTTGACGCCCCAGGTGCCGACGCTCTCCAGGCGGAACGGCTTCTCCGGCGTCGAGCGCCAGCCTTCGCCGTGGTAGGAGCCCTTCAGCGACGAGATCGTCAGGACGCCGTCGCCCGCGCAGCCGTCGACGAAGTTCTCCTCCGTCGCGTAGATCAGGTCCTGGCCGCGCCAGGCGCCGTCACCGACGCGGTGGCCGGCCGGGTGGAAGCTGTTGTGCATGAACCGGGACGGCGCCGCCGTCTCGGCGATGCCGCCGCCGGCGTACGGGATCGGCTCGTGCGCGGTCGCGCGGTGGACCTTGTTCGTCAGCGGGTCGCGGTGCACGCCGTCGGTCCAGTACCCGCGCACGCCGCCGCGGCCGGACACCCAGGCCACGCCGTTGTCGTCCACCTGGACGTCGTGCACGTAGTCGGTCTTGCCGTCGTTGCGGGCCAGCTCGATGGGCTGCGGGTTCACCTTCGGGTGCCGCGGGTCGCGGATGTCGGTGACCCAGATCGGGCGGCCGCCCCAGTCCGCGGGCTGGTCGTCGGCCTTCGCCGGGCCGCCGGTCCAGAGGTAGCGGCAGCCGTCGACGCAGCTGGTGGTGTGACCGGCGGGCACCTTGACGTAGCTGAGGATCGCCGGGGCCTCGGGCTTCGAGACGTCGACGACGTAGATGCCGGACTCGCCGGTGTGCGTGGTGCCGCCGTACGCGCGCGGGTCGCGGGAGAGGAAGACCAGCTTGCGGTTCTGGTCGACCTCGGTGTCCTCGGTCTCCCACAGCCCCGGCAGGCTGACCTGGCCGACCAGCTTCGGCGCGGCCGGGTTCTTCGTCAGGTCGTAGACCTTCAGCCCGAACTCGCCGGACACGACCATGACGTCGCGGCGGCCGTAGTCGAGGAAGTTGATCGAGATGGCGCCGGCGGCGTCGGGGACGTTGCCGACGGACTTGACGTTCTTGATCGCCCCGGGATCGCCCAGCGTGCGGGCCGCGGGGGTGGCCGGTTTGTCGTCCTCGCCGCAGGCGGCGGCCGGGAGCCCGGTCGCGACCAGCGTGGCGCTGACGGTGACGGCGGCGAAGCACGACCGCAACCAGGTGCGCACGCGAAACCTCCCAGAACGCTCGGAGCGTGACCACGGGAACGGTACGACGGAGATCAACCGGACACAACCGTCTTTTGTTGGCTCTTGACTGGTAGGACTGGCGCATGCGCTTGCTCGTCCTGTTCGCCGTCCTCGCCCTCGCCGTCACGGGCTGCTCCGGCACCGACCCCGCGCGCCCCGGCGTGCTGTCCGTCGGCATCCGGGAGCCGGCGACGCTGCTGCCCGCGGACCTCGCCGACCAGGCGGGCCGGCTGGTGACCGGGGCGCTGTGGACCCCGCTGGCCGACTACGACGCGGCGTCGGGCAAGCTCACCCCGCGCGCGGCCGAGTCGATCGAGAGCACCGACCGCGTGCACTGGACGGTCAAGCTGCGGCCCGCGACCTTCCACGACGGCACGCCGGTGACCGCGCAGTCCTATGTGGACACCTGGCGGACGGTCGCCGCGGCGCACTGGGTGTCCACGCCGGTGTTCACGAAGCTGTTGCGCGCCCGCGAAATCACCGCGCCCGCGCCGGACACGATCACGCTGACGCTCGACCGCCCGTCCGGCCAGGTCCCGGCCCTGCTTTCGGCGCCGGGCCTGGTGCCGCTGCCGGCGTCGGTCCTCGCTTCCCGCGACTGGAACGGCTTCGCCAAGGCCCCGGTCGGCAACGGCCCGTACCGCCTGGACGGCGGCTGGCACCCGGGTTCGGGCGGCACGCTCAAGCGCGTCGGGCCCGGGAAGGCCGAGGAGATCGAGCTGCGGGTCGGCGAACCGGGCGCCCAGTACGACGCGGTCAAGGCGGGCACGCTCGACCTCGCGACCGAGGTCCCCGGCGAGAAGCACGAAGCCATGCACACCGACTTCGGCGACGACCACCACGCGACCTGGGCCCTCCCGCAGGCGGGCTACCTGGCGTTCCCGGTGGCGAACCCGCGGTTTTCCGACGCGACGGTCCGCCACGGCTTCGCTTTGGGCGTGGACCGCGCGGCGCTGGAGGCGGGCCCACTGGCGCACCAGGTCGACCCGGCGAAGGCCCTGCTGCCCCCGGCGGACGCCCCGGGCGACCGGTCGGGCACCTGCCGCCCCTGCAGCTATGACGCGGCGGCCGGCAAGGCCCTGTTGAAGCAGGCGGCCTTCCCGGGCGGCGCGACCGTCTACTTCGGACCGGGCGCGGAGGCGTGGACCCGGACCCTGGTCGTCGGACTCCACAAAGCGCTGGACGTTTCCGTGACAGCACAGGCGGCCCCGAACACCGGACCGCTCGACGGTCCGTCCACTGTGGACGTCAAGCTGGCGACGCCGAGCCCGTACGAGCTGCTGTCCCGGCTGGCTTCGGAATCGGGGTACACCGACGAGGTCTTCACGCAGAACCTGGCACTGGCCGACGCCGCGGCGACCCCGGGGGAGGCGGGCGAGCTGTACCGGCTGGCGGAGAACCAGCTGCTGCGCGACCTGCCGGTGGCCCCGCTGTGGTCGGGCCACGGCCACGCGGTCTGGTCCTCGCGCGTCCACGACGTGACGACGACGCCGTTCACCGATCCGGTGCTGACGGGGATCGCGGTCTCATGACCTGGGACCCGGCCACCCCGGCCGAGGTGGCGGTGCTGTTCGCCTCCGCCGGCGTCCCGTGGTGGATCGCCGGCGGACAAGCGATCGAGCTGGCGGTGGGACACGCGTTCCGCGAGCACGCCGACGTCGACGTCCTGTTCCTCCGCCGCGACCAGGCGGCGGTGCAGGCGGCGCTGCCGTCGTGGGAGTGCTGGGCGGCCGACCCGCCGGGCACGCTCCGGCCGTGGCTGCCCGGCGAAGTCCTGCCGCCGGGCGTCGACGACGTCTGGTGCCGCCCGGGACCGTCGGCACCGTGGCGGATCCAGATCATGCTCGACGAGACCGAGGGCGACGAGTGGGTCTCCCGCCGGAACCCGGCCGTGCGGCGGCCGGTGTCCGGGCTGGGCGCGGTCTCGGCGGGCGGAATTCCCTACCTGGCCCCGGAAGTGCAGTTGTTCGCCAAGGCACGCGGCACCCGGCCCAAGGACGAGCAGGACTTCACGGCGGCCCTGCCGGTGCTCGACACGGCTCAACGGCGCTGGCTCGCGGCCGCCCTGGCGCCGGACCACCCCTGGCAGGACCGCCTCTAGACCGTCGCGTGCTCGGCGAGGGTCTCGATGAACGCGCTGGTCAGCGGGTCCGGCACCCCACGCGTGTACGCCACCAGCGTCCTCCGCACCGGCACGCTCGGCCGCAGCACCCGGCCGTCGAAGCGCGGCGGCAGCACGTTCGCCGGGACCAGCGCCGGACCCAAGCCCGCCGCCGCCAGGATCGGGGCCGCTGCCGTCTGCTCGGTGCGGACCGCCGCGCGGGGGCGGAAGCCCGCCGCCGCGCAGGTCGCGTCCACCAGTTCCGCGAGGCCGTTGCCCGGGGCGTAGTGCACCCACGCGCAGTCCGCGAGCGTCGCCAGGTCGACCACACCGGTCTCGTCGTCCTCCGAAGCGCCGTCCGCGGGCAGCACGACGACGAACTCCTCCACGCCCAGCTCCCGCACCGGCCCGGTCCAGCCGGCCGGCCGCGGGCCGAGCGCGATGTCGGCCTCGCCCGCGGCCATCGCTTCGCGCAGCTCGTCGGCGTGCCGGAACTCGATCAGCCGCACGTCGACCTCGGGCCGGTCGCGCCGCCACACGCGCAACGCGGGCGGCAGCACGCCGAGGCTGACCGAGTACACCGTCGCGACCTGCAGTTCGCCCGCCGTCGTCCCGGAGGCGAGGCGGGCGGCGCAGCGCGCGCGTTCGGCGTCGGCCAGCGCCGCCCGCGCGTGCGGGAGCATCGCCCGCCCCATCGGCGTGAGCCGCACCGCGCGCGGCAGCCGTTCGAGCAACGGCCCGCCGAGACCGCGTTCGAGCGCCCGCATCTGGTGCGACAACGCCGGCTGCGTCACGTGCAGCTGCTCGGCGGCGCGGGTGAACGAGCCGGTGTCGACCACCGTGACCAGGTACTCCAGCTGCCGCAGGCTTGTCATGAACTCAGCTTATCGACATGGTGACAAGGATGCCTTGGACTTATCTCCGGCGCGAGGACAGCCTGGAATCATGAAGCGCAAGACAGCCCTGGTCGCCGGGGCCAACGGGATCATCGGCCGCACCCTCGTCGAGCACCTGCGGGCGGACGGCGGCTGGGACGTCACCGGCCTCGCCCGCCGCGGCGGGCCGGGCACGATCGCCGTCGACCTGCTGGACGCGGCCGAGACCCGGGCGAAACTCAGCGGGCTCGACGCCACGACCCACCTCTTCTACGCCGCCTACCAGGACAAACCGACCTGGGCCGAGCTGGTCCCGCCGAACCTGGCGATGCTGACCAACCTCGTCGACGCGGCGGAAGCGGCGGCGCCCGGCCTCGAGCACGTCAGCCTGATGCAGGGCTACAAGGTCTACGGCGCGCACCTCGGCCCGTTCAAGACCCCGGCGCGCGAGACCGACGCGGGCCACCTGCCCCCGGAGTTCAACGTCGACCAGCAGCAGTTCCTCGAACGCCGCGCGGGCTCGTGGACGTGGTCGGCGATCCGCCCCTCGGTGGTCGGCGGCACGGCGCTGGGCAACCCGATGAACCTGGCGCTGGTGATCGCGGTGTACGCGTCGATTTCGAAGGAACTGGGCGTGCCGCTGCGGTTCCCGGGCAAGCCGGGCGCGTACGACAGCCTCCTGGAGATGACGGACGCGGGCCTCCTGGCCTCGGCGACGACCTGGGCGACGAACCACCAGGGCGCCTTCAACATCGCGAACGGCGACCTGTTCCGCTGGCGCGAACTGTGGCCGAAACTGGCGGCGTACTTCGGTCTGGAGGTCGCCCCGCCGCTGCGGATGGCCCTGGTGGACGTCATGGCCGACAAAGCTCCACTGTGGACGTCCATGGCCACTCGCCACGGCCTTTCGTCGTCCTACGCCGACGTTTCCTCGTCCTGGGCGTTCGCCGACTTCGTGTTCGGCTGGGACTACGACGTGTTCGCGGACACGTCCAAGTCCCGGCGGGCGGGCTTCGGAGAGTACGTCGAGACGGAGCAGATGTTCTACCGGCTGTTCGACGAGTTCCGGAAGGCGCGCGTGATCCCCTGACCCGCTTCCTCGCTCTGGAGCGGGACGTAGACCTCGCTGACCGTCACCTTGGTGGTGGCCAGGAAACCGAGCGCGTGGCTGTCGAACGTCGCTTTGACGCCACTGGCGTACCGCCGCAGTTCGCGCCTGGTCAGCGTCCGGCGCCGGCTGCGGAACACGGCGGGCCAGAAACGCTGCCCGAGGTGTTTGACCCCTTCACCGACGAATTGCTTCGCCAGAAAACCGGCGAAGGCGAAAACGAGCGCCATGACTACGGCGTAAGTCAGCTGAGCAGGCACTTCGGCCCCTCGTGATCGGTATCGGCCCTCCGGTTTACCAACCGGGCTTCGCCGCCGTCGACCCGCGGGGCCGCCGCTTCACCTGAATGTCGGCATCACCCGCGGCCGATGAACGGCATCGTCGTCGCCGTGACGGTGAGGAACTGGACGTTCGCGTCCAGCGGCAGGCCCGCCATGTACCGCACCGCGTCGGCCACGTGCCGGACGTCGAACGTCGGCTCCGCGACGACCCGGCCGTCGGCCTGGGGAATGCCCGCCGCCATGCGTTCGGTCATCTCGGTGGCCGCGTTGCCGATGTCGATCTGTCCGCAGGCGACGTTCCAGGCGCGGCCGTCCAGCGAGATCGACCGGGTCAGGCCGGTGACGGCGTGCTTGGTCGCGGTGTAGGCGACGCTCGCCGGGCGCGGCACGTGCGCGGAGATGGAGCCGTTGTTGACGATCCGGCCGCCGCGCGGGTCCTGGTCGCGCATGAGGCGCACCGCCTGCCGGGCGCACAGGAACATCCCGGTCAGGTTGACGTCGACGGTCCGCTTCCAGTCCTCGACGGACAGGTCGGCGATCGTCCCGGCCGCGCCGATGCCGGCGTTGTTGACGAGCAGGTCGAGCCGCCCCCACTCGTCGCGGACGGCGTCGAAGAGCGCGGCGGCGGAAGCCTCGTCGGCGACGTCGGTGGGCACGACGAGGGCACCTTCGAAACCCGCGGCGGTCTCCTCGAGCGCGGCGGACCGGCGTCCGGCCAGCGCGACCCGGTAACCGTCTTCGAGCAGCGCCCGCGCCACCGCCCGGCCGATCCCCGATCCGGCGCCGGTGACCACTGCCGTCTTCGCCATCACTGCTCCTAGACTGCGCGCATGGGACTTCGCGAGGGTTTCCAAGCCGGGCTGGCCCGGCAACTCGGCCACCCTAGCGGCCTGCGGGGCCGGGTCGTCGGCGCGATGCTGAACCGCCGGAACCGCGAGGCGGTGGTGAAGGCGGTCGACGCGCTGGAGCTGTCCGGCGACGAATCCGCGCTCGACATCGGGTTCGGCGGCGGGCTGGGCCTCGGCCTGCTGCTGCGGAAAACCGCCACGGTGCAGGGCGTCGAGATTTCGAAGACCATGCTCGCCCGGGCGGGCACGACCTTCCGGCGGGAGATCGCGGCGGGGCGGCTGGTGCTGTCCGAGGGTCCGATGACCGCCCTGCCCCTGGCGGACGGCACGGTCGACGCGATCGTCACGACCAACACGGTCTACTTCGTGGACGACCTCGAGCGGGCCTTCGCGGAAGTCGCGCGCGTCCTCGCGCCCGGTGGCCGGTTCGTGCTGGGCGTCGGCGACCCGGATCTGATGGGGCGGGCCCGGATGCTGACGGACAACGGCTTCCGGCTCCGCCCGGTGGCCGAACTCGAAGCGGCGTTGGCCGCGGCGGGACTGGGCCTGCTCCGGCACGAACGGATCGAGCGCGGCCCGTTCCGCTTCCACCTGCTGGTCACCGGAAAATGACTCAGCGGGGCCCGGCGCGCGCCGGGCCCCGCTGAGTTCGGTGCTTACTTGGGCTGGACACCCAGCGCGGCCAGGGCCGGGCCGGCCATGATCACGCCGGTGCCGGTCACCGTGTCGAAGCCGGGCGCGCCCAGGTCGATCGCCGAGGACACCAGCGCCGAGCGGATCTGCGCCGGGGTCGCCGTCGGCTTGCCCGAGAGCAGCAGGGCCGCGATCGCCGCCGCGTGCGGGGCCGCCGCCGACGTCCCGAAGAACGGCTGGAAGCCGGTCACCGAGGTCGCCACGCCGTCCGCCGCCGTGATGTCCGGCTTGTTCCGGGTCGTGCCGCCGGTCGAGGAGACGTTGCCCGGGGTGATCGCCGTGCCGTCGGCGTTGTAGAAGAGCTTGCGCTTGCCGTCGGAGGAGAAGCGCTCCCACTTGCTCGACGCGCTGAACAGGCCCGGGTACGGGCCGGCCGGGTTGGCCGGGTCACCGGTCTCCAGCGGACGGCCGAACGCCGGTCCGGCCGGGGCCGCCGCGACGCTGAAGGCGTTCGCCGCCGCCGAGTGGCCATTCGTGACACCGTTGGTGCTGAACGCTTTCAGCGAGCCCGAGGCCACGAAGCGGCCGCGGATGACGTTCAGCGCGATGAACCGGTCGGCGCCGCTGTACTTGACGACCGCGACCTTGTAGCCCGAGCCGGTGGCCGGCACGTTCGCGATCTCGTACGGGTTCTGCGAGCCGGACTGGCCGTTCTCGCTGGAGGCCACGACGCTGCCCGCCGAGTTCAGGATGAACAGGTCGTAGTCGTTGGCGGACTTGCCCCACGGGTCGGACCAGAACAGCGTCACCGGCTTGCCGAGCGAGCCGGCCGAAAGCGCGTCGAAGTTCTGCGTGGTGCTGCTCGGGTCGAAGTCGTGCGGGGTCCCGGTGACGCCGCTGATCTTCGTCGGGGACGCGCGGAAGTCGCCTTCGTAGTACCCGCTGGTGCCGTCGGTCGCGTTGCCGGAGTTGCCGGCCGAGGAGAAGTACAGGACGCCGGCCGCGGTCACGTCGTTGACCGCCTGCGCGACCTGCGTGTCCTGGAACGGCGACTCGTCGAAGTAAGAGACGTCGTCGACGATGATCTGGCACTTGCCGGTGGTGCGCAGCGCGCGGATGTTCGCGGCGAAGCTGGCTTCGCTGGTGAACGCGGTGGCGAAGCCGAGGGTCGCGTTCGGCGCGAGGTCGTGGATGATCTCGAGCATCGCGGTGCCCTCGTCGCCGCTGCCCTTCTGCCCGGACAGCACGTCCACGGCGGGCAGTTCACCGGCGCTCTGCGACTTCGCGAGCGAGTCGACGCCGTCGGAGAGCACGCACACCTTGGTGCCGGACCCGCTCACCCCGTAGGTCGTACGGGCGGCGTCGGCACCGTGCGCTTTGTCCCCTTCGGACACCTGGGTCGCGGCGGCAGCCTGCGCGGCGACAGCCTGCCGCAGATCGCGGTTGCCGGGCTCGCTCCAGGTGGTGGCCTGCGCGGCGGGCTTCACCTCGGCGACGTCGCCACGCCCGGCGATGGTGTCCACAGCGGACAGCGGCAAATCGGCCCGGACCGCCCCGTCCGGTGCGGTGTAACGCACGGTGCCACCGGCCGCCCGCACGGCGTCGGCGACGCCGTTGCCGTGGGCAGCGATGTCGATCGCGACGGTGCCGGCCCCACTGACCCCGACGCCGGAGCGGTAGTCGGGCAGCTTCGCGGCGAGCGATCGGTCAGCCCGCAACCGCTTCTCGACGACCAGCTGGCTCGATTGCTTGCGCTCCGCGGGGCTCAGGCTCTTCTTGATGCTCTGCAGGGCACTGATCCCGGCCTCGGTGCGCGCGGCAGCCGCGTCCACCGTGGACGGCTGCGCTGCCGAGACGCCCGTCGTCAGCAGCAACGCGCCGACCGTCAGCGGAGCCGCGTGCGCGGCAACCCGGCTGAATCTCACCATCGATGTCTCCCTGTGATCCTCGGTCACTCGACCGGGTGTAATGGGGAGAATCTAAGGAGTGACCGAGCGAGGAACCACCGACCAAAGTCTGGATCGCAAGGACGTCCACATCCTGGAACGACCAGAAAACATGAGAACGATTTCGGGCCACCGGCTCCGCCACCGAGCAGCCTTCCGTTCGAAAGCCTCGCAGGGGGCAAGCACGGGATTCGGCCGCACGACCATCGCGAAGAGGTCATCGAGCCCGTGGGGAGCGTAGAAGTGCCAGCTGCCGTCGGGTTCGAGCCGGACCTCGGCGGCGGCCCGGATGACCCGGTCCTCACCCTCCCAGCTCAGATCGGAGCCCCAGCACCTCGACGAGGATTTCGTTCCGCCCCAGGAACTCCCGCAGCCGCTCCGACGCCACCACACCCCCGCCCGGACCCCGCGGCCCCGATCCGAAGCCGCCGGCCGTAGTGACAATGAAAAACCGGGGCGAAAGAAATCACATATTGATCATGTGCCCAGCAAGCCCATGAACAGCTTCCTTCACCGCTTCCCCCAGCGTCGGGTGCGCGTGCACATTCCGAGCCACCTCATGAACAGTCAAATCCCACTGCTGAGCCAAAGTGAGCTCCGGCAGCAACTCGGTGACATCCGGCCCGATGAGATGCCCGCCGATCAGCTCCCCGTGCTCACCATCACTGATCAGCTTCACGAACCCACCGGCATCGCCCAGCCCCTGAGCCTTCCCGTTGGCCGTGAAGGGGAACTTGGCCACCCGGACGTCAAACCCTTTCTCCCGGGCCTGCGCCTCGGTCCACCCGAAACTGGCGATCTGCGGCTGGCAGTAGGTCGCCCGCGGGATCATCGGGAAGTCGAGCTCCATCGTCTCCGCACCGGCGATGGTCTCCGCGGCCACCACCCCCATCGACTCCGACGCGTGCGCCAGCATCAACTTCGCCGTCACATCACCGATGGCGAAGATGTGCGGCACGTTCGTCCGCCCACGCCCATCGATGGCGATGGCCCCGCGCTCGGTCAGCGCGACACCCGTCTTGTCCAGCCCGTACCCCTCGACCCGGGGCTGGAACCCGATCGCCTGCAGCACCTTGTCCGCGGTGAGGACCCGCCGCCCGTCCTTCTCGGACGAAACAGTCACCTCGACCGAAGAACCCGAATCGTCGATCGACTCCACCCGGGTCGACGTCAGCACCTTGATCCCGAGCTTGCGATACCGCCGGAGGAGCTCAGCCGACACGTCGGCGTCCTCCAACGGCACCATCCGATCGAGGAACTCGACGATCGTGACGTCGACGCCGTAGTTGTGCAGCACGTAGGCGAACTCGACGCCGATCGCGCCAGCCCCGGCGATGATGATGCTCGAAGGCAGCTCACTGGACAGGATCTGCTCTTCGTACGTCACGACCCGCGAGCTACGCGAAGTCCCCGGCAGCAATCGGGTGGTCGCCCCAGTGGCGATGATGCAGTGCTCGAAGGTGATCTGCGAGCCGTTCACCTCGAGCGTGTGATCGTCGAGGAACGTCCCGTGCCCGTCGAACTCGGTAATCTTGTTCTTCTTCATCAAGAAGTGCACGCCCTTGACGCGCCCGTCGGCGACCTTCCGGCTCCGCTCGTAAGCAGCCGTGTAGTCGACCCGGATCGGGCTGTCGGACGAAATCCCGAACGCCGCGGCCTCCTGCGTCACCACGTGCGCCAGTTCGGCGTTGCGCAGGAGAGCCTTCGACGGGATGCACCCGACGTTCAGGCAGACCCCGCCCCAGTACTTCTCCTCGACCACCGCGACGCTGAGCCCCAGCTGCGTCGCGCGGATCCCCGCGACGTAACCGCCGACCCCGGCCCCCAGCACGACGACATCAAAGTGTTGTGCACTCATACACCAGAAACTACCCCTACGGGCAGGACCGGGCGGGGTGACGCGGACCTCAGGCCGCGAGCGGCCGCCGCTCACCGCGGATGGACTCCAGCAGGGTCGTCACCTCGCCCATGATGCGAGCCGTCGCCTCCTCCAGCACCTCGCGGGTGAGCGGCCGGTCGCGCAGGTCGGACAGGTCGACCGGCGGCCCGGCGACCAGCTCGACGGTCTTGCGCGGCAGCCCGCGGGGGAACCACGCGGTCGACGGCAGCAGGTGGTGGGTGCCCCAGTTGGCCACCGGGATCACCGGCGCGCCGGTCTCCAGCGCGGCCCGGACTAGGCCGGTCTTGCCGCGCATCGGCCAGCCGTCCGGGTCCTTCGAGAACGTGCCCTCCGGAAAGACCGCCACGCACTCGCCCGCCCGCACGGACGCCACCAGGTCGCGGTAGGCCTCCGCGGCCGTCGCCGCGCCGCGGTAGACCGGGATGTGGCGGCCCGAGCGCATCACGCGGCCGACCACCGGCAGGTTCCACAGCGACGCCTTCGCCAGGTAGCGCGGCACGCGGCCGGCGGCGAGGCAGAACGCGGTGAGCGTCGTCGGGTCGGCGAAGGACAGGTGGTTCGACGCCACCAGCACGCCGCCGGTCTTCGGGATGTGGCGGGAGCCTCGCACGCGGAAGCGGGTGGTCTGGGCGAGGAACTGCCAGACCACCTCGATCGCGAAGCTGTACCAGGCGCCACGGCCGGCGCGGGCGAAGCGCCGGCCGTAGGCGATCATCTGGCGTCGGGTGAGCAGCTCACCCTCGAGGTCCAGGGCGGTCCAGCGGTCGTTCATGAGTGTCATTCGTAGCCCACGACCGCCCGGTTCGGCCCCGGCGCGCGCCGAACGCGGCGCAGATCACAGCAACGATTTCACCGGCGTTCGAGCACGACCACCGGGATCTCACGGTCGGTCTTCTTCGCGTACTCGTTGTAGTCCGGCCAGACGGCGGCCAGCTTCTCCCACAGCTTCGCGCGCTCCTCGCCCTCGGCCGTGCGGGCGGTCGCGGTGAACTTGTCCGCCTTGACCTGGACGCCGACCTCGGGGGTCTCGACGAGGTTGAAGTACCAGCCGGGGTGGTTCGGCGCGCCGCCCTTGGAGGCCACGATCACCGGGTTTCCGTCGACTTCCTGGTAGATCAGGGCGAACTTGCGCTCCTGGCCGGTCTTGCGGCCCTTCGTGGTCAGCACGAGCGTCGGGACGCCTTCCTTCCACTCGTGCCCGACCTCCCCGTCGGTCTCCTCGTAGCGGCGGACGTGCTCGTCACCGAACAGCATGCGTGGTTCCTTTCGCGATCATCGGCAGTGGCGGGCTCACCACTTGAAGGTTCTCCTTGTTTGCAACACACGTGACGCGGCGGATCTTCCCCGCCGGTTTCACTCGAATGGGTCAGGTCCCCCGAGCAGCGGCTTCTCCGGAGACACCCTCCTCCCAGTAGATTGCACCGACCGAGCACGCGGAGACACCCGAAACCGATCTTGGAGGAGCCAGCCATGAAGGCCCGGCCGCACGTGACACTGGAAGACGTGGCACGCAGCGCGAACGTCTCGCTCGCGACGGCGTCGCGGGTGCTCAACGGCACCGCGTCCGTCCGCGCCGACCTGCGGGAGCGGGTGTCCGCCGCCGCGGCCGAGCTGGCCTACGCCCCGAACGCGCACGCGCAGGCCCTCGCCGGCGGCACGCACCGCACGGTCGGCGTGATCTGCCACGACGTCAGCGACCCCTACTTCGCCGCGATCGCCGGCGGCGTGATGCGGGTGGCGACCGACAACGGGCTGCTCGTGATGCTGGCCGGCACGTTCCGCGACCCCGATCGCGAGGTCGCCTACGTCTCGACGCTGCGCGCGCAGCGGGCCGCGGCGATCCTGCTGATCGGCTCGGCGTTCGAGGACCGGACGTGGGAACGCGCGATGGCCGCCGAGCTCGAGCCCTACCGCCGCGGCGGCGGGCAGGTCGCGGCGGTCAGCCGCCACCGCGGGCTCAAGATCGACACCGTGCAGCCGGACAACAAGGGCGGCGCGGCGGCGCTGGCCGACGCGCTCGTCGGCCTCGGCCACAAGCGGTTCGCGGTGCTCGCGGGTCCGCGGCAGCTGAGCACGGTCATCGACCGGCTGGCCGGGTTCAGCGACGGGCTCGCCGCGCACGGCATCACGTTGCGCGAGGACGACGTCGTCGAGGCCGCCTTCACCCGCGACGGCGGCTACGAGGCGACCAAGAAGCTGCTCGCCGGCCGCAAGCGCAAGCTGCCGACCTGCGTCTTCGCCGTCACCGACGTGATGGCGATCGGCGCGCTGACGGCGTTGCGCGAGGAGGGCCTCTCCGTGCCGGGCGACATCTCGGTGGCCGGCTTCGACGACATCCCGGTCGTCCGCGACCTCGCCCCGGCGCTGACCACCGTGCGGCTGCCGCTGGAAGAGCTCGGCGAGCGGGCGATGGACCTGGCGATCAAGGGCTCCGCCGGCACCCGGCCGCGGACGGTCCGGCTCTCCGGCGAAGTCGTCCTGCGCGAAAGCACCGGACGCCCCAAGCGCTGACCCGGTCGGGCCTTGTCGTGCTCCGGCGCAGGCCCTACCGTGGATTCGGGAAAGCGCTTTCTGAGTCACTGGGAGGTCCCCCGATGCTCGTGCTCCCGGTGCCCGGCGGCGGGCTGCTGGACTGGACGCCGTCCGGGCCGCCGTGTCCCGGGCCGGCGGGAACGCCGCTGTCGTCGAGGATCGCCTACGCCGCCGCGCACGTCGTGGCGGACGCGCTCGCCGCCGAGCCGGACACCGTCGACTGGGACACGACACTCGCCTTCCGCGAGCACCTCTGGTCGTGCGGCCTCGGCGTCGCGGAGGCGATGGACACCGCGCAGCGCGGGATGGGCCTGGATTGGCCGGCCACCCGAGAGCTCGTGACGCGCACCGGCGCGGCCGCGGCCGGACGGCGGTGGTGCGCCGGCGTCGGCACCGACCAGCTGCCACCGGGGCCGGCGACCGTCGCGTCCATTGTGGACGCCTGGCGCGAGCAGCTGGACCTGGTCGGCGGCGCGGGCGCGCTCCCGGTCGTGATGGCCAGCCGGGCGCTCGCCGCCGCGGCCACCGGGCCGGACGACTACCACGCCGCGTACGGGAAACTGCTGTCCGAGGCGGGCGGCCCGGTGCTGCTGCACTGGCTGGGCGAGCAGTTCGACCCGGCGCTGGCCGGCTACTGGGGCCACGACGACGTCCGCGCGGCCGCCCGCGAGCTGGCGGCGCTGTGCACCGAGCACGCCGGCACGATCGCCGGGGTCAAGGTCTCGGTGCTGGACGCCGAGGTGGAGACCGAATTCCGACGTGCCCTGCCCGCGGGCGTCGCCTGCTACACCGGCGACGACTTCAACTACCCCGAACTCATCGCGGGCGACGAGGCCGGCCACAGCGAAGCCCTGCTCGGCATCTTCGACGCGATCGCCCCGGTGGCCGCGGCGGGGCTGCGCCGGCTGGACGACGGCGACCCGGCCGGCTTCCGCGCCGCGCTCGACCCGACCGTGCCGCTGTCGCGCGAAATCTTCCGCGCGCCGACCCGGCACTACAAGACCGGCGTCGTCTTCCTGGCGTACCTGAACGGGCACCAAGAGCACTTCCGGATGATCGCCGGCCAGGAATCCGCGCGCACGATCACGCACCTGGCGACGTTGCTGCGCCTGGCCGACGAGGCGGGCGCGCTGGCCGACCCCGACCTGGCCGTCGCCCGGATGCGGCCGCTGCTGCTGGCCGCCGGGGTGGCGTGATGGACGAGCGGCTCAGCCTCAACCAGATCACCACCAAGTCCTGGACGCTGCCCGAAGCGGTGGCGGGCTGCGCGGCGGCGGGCGTCGGCTGGATCGGGCTGTGGCGGGACAAGGTCGCGGAAACCGGCGTCGACGAAACCGCGCGGCTGCTCAAGGAGTACGGCGTCCGGGTTTCTTCGCTGTGCCGCGGCGGGTTCTTCACCGGCGTGACCCCGGAAGGGTCCCCTGTGGACGGTGTGGCCCAGACCCGCGAGGCGATCGACGAAGCCGCGGCGCTCGGCGCCGGCGTGCTCGTGCTGGTGGTCGGCGGCATCGCGGGCAACGACCTGGCCGCGTCCCGCCGGCGCGTCGCGGACGCCGTGGGCGAGCTCGCCCCGTACGCGGGCGAGCGCGGCGTGCGGCTCGGCTTGGAGCCGCTGCACCCGATGCAGTGCGCGGACCGGTCGGTGCTGTCCACTGTGGACCAGGCACTGGCGATCGCGGCCGAGCACCCGGCCGAGCAGGTGGGCGTGATCGTGGACGAGTTCCATGTCTGGTGGGACCCGCGCATCGAGGAGTCGATCGCCGCGGCGGCGGGCCGGATCGCCGGATTCCACGTGTGTGACGTCCTGGTGCCGCTCCCCGACCCGCTGCTGGGCCGAGCGCTGCCGGGGAACGGCCCGATCGACCACCGCCACCTGCGCACCTGCGTCGAGGCGGCGGGGTACGAGGGGCCGATCGAGGTCGAAGTGTTCAACGCGCGGCTGTGGGCCCGCCCGGGGGCGGAGGTACTGGCCGAGACGATCGCGGCCTTCGAGCGACACGTGGCCTGATCCCGGCAGCCGGCGACACTCCGAACATCATGAACGACCCTTTCACGGCATGCAGCGACATGAACGACCCTTTCATCACATCCCGGACCGGCTCGAGCACCGCGGCCTTCGAGCGACACGTGGCCTGAGGTGTCCACGGCGCGGTACGCTTGGTCCGTCCAGCGGGCTGGGGAGGTCGCGCGATGACGACGGAACACCAGACCGGCGACGAGGGCGCCGTCCGGAGCGTGCTGCGCGCCTTCGATCTGCTCGCTCTCTTCACCGAACGCCGCCGGACGTGGGCGGTCAAGGATCTCACCGCGGCCAGCGGCCTGGCGAAGACGACCGTGCTGCGGCTCGTCGCCACCTGTGAACAGCGCGGCCTGCTCTGGACACGGCCCGACGGACGGGTCACCGTCGGGCCCGGGATGCTGCGGTGGGCGCAGCTGGCGAACACCGCGTGGCAGCTGCCCGAACCGGTCCGCCAGGTGCTGCGCGACCTCGCGCTGGAGTGCCGCGAAACCGTCAACCTCTACGTCCGCAGCACGTCGGTGCTGGTCTGCGTGGCCCAGCAGGAGGGGCCGCTGGCCATCCGGCACGTCGGGCGGGTCGGGGACGAGCTGCCGCTCGGGTCCGGGGCCGCCGGGCGGGTGCTCGACGGGGCCGAGGGGGCCGCCGTCAGCCACGGGGAACCCGAGACGGGTGCGTCCAGCGTCGCCGCGCCGGTGCGCGACGGGGACGGGCGGGTGCTCGCGGCGCTCGCGGTGACCGGCCCCACCAGCAGGTTCGACGCGGCCGAAGTCGCTGCGTTTACCGAAGCCGTCGCGGGGGCTTCGCTGCGGATATCGCAGATCGGCCTCGGGACACGGACGGAATAGGCCACAGTCGTCCGGATTCCGGCGGGCCGTTGGTTACGCTGCCCGACATGCCGAACCTGCTGGTGGTGGAAGACGACGCGGCGATCGGCAGCGTGCTCGAATCGACCCTTCGGCTGCACGGTTACCAGGTGTGCTGGCGCCGTGACGGGCGGACCGCGCTGCAGGCCGCCGACGCCGGCGAGTTCGACCTCGTGCTGCTCGACCTCGGCCTGCCCGACCTGGACGGCGTCGAGGTCTGCCGCCGGCTGCGGAGCGCACTGCCCGCCGCCGTGCTGGTCATCCTCACCGCCCGGCAGGAGGAAATGGACGTCGTCGTCGGCCTCGACGCCGGTGCCGACGACTACCTCACCAAGCCGATCCGGCTGGGCGAGCTGCTGGCCAGGGTGCGCGCGCACCTGCGCCGCGGCGCGCCCGCCGGCGCCCGGCCGCCGGTGACCATCGGCGGGCTGACCGTCGACATCGCCGGCCGCCACGCCACCCTGCACGGCCGCGAGGTCGTGCTGCGCACGAAGGAGTTCGACCTGCTGGCGCGGCTGGCCGAGCAGCCTGGCGTCGCGGTCAGCCGCGAGACGCTGATGGCCGAGGTCTGGGACGCGCACTGGTACGGCTCGACGAAGACCCTCGACGTGCACATCGCGGCGGTGCGCCGCAAGCTCGCCTCGGTCGCCGGGCCCGACGCCGAGGTGCCGCGGATCGCCACCCTCCGCGGCCACGGCTACCGCCTGGAGGACCCGGCCCGGTCCGCGGCCGAAGGCTAGCCGTGCGCCGCCGGATCATCTCGCTGACCGTGCTCGCCGCGCTGGTCGCGACCGTGCTGTTCGCCCTGCCGCTCGGCATCGCGGTGATGCAGTACTACCGCGACGACACCAAGGCCGACCTGGAGAGGGCCGCGGACGCCGCCGCGCTCGCCGTCTCCGTGGACCTGAGCGCCGGCCGGACGCCGGTCATCCCGCCCCTCGTCGAAGACGACGACGAGGTCGGCGGCGCCGTCGGGGTCTACAGCCCGGACGGGCGGCTGCTCGCCGGGCACGGCCCCGCGGTCGGCGGCCCGGTCGAGCGGCACGCGGCGAGTGCCACCGTCGACGTCGTGATCGACCGCGAAGGCGACGAAGTGGCGCTGGCGATCCCGGTCCTCAGCGGCGCCCGGGTGACCGGGGTGGTCCGCGCCGCGCTGCCGATGTCGGAGCTGCGGCTGCGGGTGGTGCTGACCTGGCTCGGCATGGCCGTGCTCGCGATCGCGGCGGTCGGCGTGAGCTGGCTGCTGGCCCGGCGGGCGACGACCCGGCTGGTGCGACCCCTCGAGGAGCTGGCCGCGGCCGCCGGGCGGCTCGGCGACGGCGACTTCACCGCCCGCTCCCCCCGTGCGGGCATCGCCGAGATCGACCAGGTCGGCGAGGCACTCGACGCCACGGCGTCGCGCATCGGCGAGACGCTGGAGCGCGAGCGCGCGTTCTCCGCGGAGGCGTCGCACCAGCTGCGCAACCCCCTGACCGGCCTGCGCCTGCAGCTCGAAGCGGCGCTGGAGACCCCCTCGGCGGACCCGTACGCGGCGATCCGCGCCGGAATCGCGTCGACCGACCGGCTGGAACGCACCATCGAGGACCTCCTGGCGCTGGGCCGCGAACGCCGGGCCCCGCGCGCGGAGCTCGACCTCGACGCGCTCCTCGCCGAAGTCCGCGAGGCCGGCGAGGCCCTGCTCGCGCCGCACGGACGCACGCTGCGGATCACCCGCCAGGACCCGCCGCCGGCCCGGGTGGCGGCCGCGGCGGTCCGCCAGGTGCTCGGCGTCCTGCTCGACAACGCGGCGACGCACGGGCGCGGCACGGTCTCCGTCGTGGCCCGCGACGCCGGTGACGCGCTGGCCATCGACGTCGCCGACGAAGGCCCTGACCTGGGCGAAACCGACCCGTTCGCGACCGCGCCGAGCTACCACGGCATCGGCCTGCGGCTGGCCCGCAGCCTCGCCGAGGCCGAAGGCGGCCGGCTCCGGCTGAGCCGTCCCGCCCCGCCCACGTTCACCCTGCTCCTGCCCGCCGCCGAGCAGAACGAATCGCCACGATCCGCGCATCCTGTGCAATGAATCACCTGTGATTCATCTGTACGCGCAATGTTGTCCTGTTTTGCCCGCCGGAAACGGCAGATACGGTCGTCGGCATGACTCTGCGAGCCGCGACGGTGCGGCGGAAACCGGTCGCCGACCTCGTCGCCGAAGGTGATCATGGCACGTTGAAGCGGTCGCTCGGCCTCGGGCAGCTCACCACGCTCAGCATCGGGGCGACGCTGGGCAGCGGGATCTTCGTCGTGCTCGGCGAAGCGGTCCCGGTGGCCGGGCCGGCCGTGGTGCTGTCGTTCGTGCTCGCGGGGATCACCGCGCTGTTCTCGGCGCTCTCCTACGCGGAGCTCGCCGGCATGATCCCGCTGTCGGGTTCGTCGTACTCCTACGCCTATGCCACCCTCGGCGAGCTCGTCGCGTGGGTCTGCGGCTGGTGCCTGATCCTCGAGTACGGCGTCTCGGTGGCGTCGGTGGCCGTCGGCTGGGGTCAGTACGTCAACGAGCTGCTGCGGCTGGCGTTCGGCTTCACCATCCCGGACGCGCTGAGCCAGCCGCCGGGTTCGGGCGGGATCGTCAACGTGCCCGCCATCGTCGTCGTGCTCCTCGCGATGGTCCTGCTGCTGTCGGGCGCGAAGGAAAGCGCGCGGGCCAACACGATCATGGTCGTGGTCAAGATCGGCACGCTGGTGCTGTTCTGCGCGATCGCGTTCACCGCGGTGCGGGCGAAGAACTTCACGCCGTTCCTGCCGCTCGGGCTGGCCGGCATGAGCGCCGGCGGGGCCAAGCTCTTCTTCTCCTACATCGGGTTCGACGCCGCCTCGACCGCCGGCGAGGAGGCGAAGAACCCGCAGCGCGACCTGCCGCGGGCGATCCTGCTCTCGCTCGGCATCGTCACCGTGCTGTACTGCCTGGTCGCCGTGGCCGCGGTCGGCGCACTGCCGTGGCAGGAGTTCGACGGCCAGGAAGCCGCGCTCTCGCACGTCCTCGGCGTCGTGTCGGACAACCCGCTCTGGGCCGCGCTGCTCGCCGTCGGCGCGATCGTGGCCATCTCCAGCGTCGTGCTGACCGTCCTCTACGGACAGACGCGCATCCTGTTCGCGATGTCCCGCGACGGCCTGGTGCCGGGCGTATTGTCCAAAGTAGACGCCAAGAGCGGCTCGCCGCGGGTCAACACCCTGGTGGTTTCGGGTTTCGTCGCCGTGCTGGCCGCGTTCATCCCACTGGGCAAGCTGGCCGACGCGACCAGCATCGGCACGCTGTTCGCGTTCGGACTGGTGAACGTCGCGGTCCTGCTGCTGCGCCGCCGCCAGCCGGACCGGCCGCGCTCGTTCCGCGTGCCGTTCTCGCCGGTGACACCGATCCTCGGCGTGCTGTGCTGCGCGTACATGATGCTCAGCCTCGACGGCGCCACCTGGGTGGTCTTCGGCGGCTGGATGGCGCTCGGCCTGGTCCTCTACTTCGGTTACGGCATCCGGAAGTCGAGGCTGGCATGAGGGTCGCGATCCACCAGGGCCCGTTCGACGCCCTGCCCCGCGTCGACGCCGACCTCCTCGTCACCGCGGAGATGAGCACGACGGGCTACCACATCGGCGCGCGCACGCACGAACTCGCCGAACCCGCCGACGGACCCACCGCGGCCCGGATGGCCGCGCTGGCCGCGGAAACCGGGACCGCGCTCGCGTACGGCTACCCGGAAACCGACGGCAAGCACGTCTACAACAGCGTCCAGCTCATCGATCCGGCCGGGCGACGGACCAACTACCGCAAGACGCACCTGTTCGGCGACCTCGACAAGGCGTGGTTCACCCCGGGCGACGAGCCGGTCGTGCAGGCCGACGTCGCGGGCGTCCGGATCGGACTGCTGATCTGTTACGACGTCGAGTTCCCCGAGCTGGTGCGCGCGCACGCGCTGGCGGGCACCGAACTGCTGATCGTCCCCACGGCTTTGATGAGCCCTTACGAGCTGGTCGCCGACACGCTCGTACCCGCGCGGGCCTACGAAAGCCAGCTGTTCGTCGCCTACGCGAACCGCTGCGACACCGAGCGGGAGCTGACCTACTGCGGCCGCTCCTGCGTGGCCGCCCCGACCGGGGAAGTCCTGGCGCGCGCCGGGTCCGGACCGGAGCTGGTCCACGCCGACGTCACGCGGGAGGCGCTCGCCGCGTCCCGCCTGGAGAACACCCACCTGGCCGACCGACGGCCCGAACTGTACCGGGGAACCACCGCATGACCTCCGCCGTCCCGACCGCGATCCACCACGAAGAACCGCCGGGCCGCCCGATCACGATGTTCGGCCCCGACTTCCCGTTCGCCTACGACGACTACCTCGCCCACCCGGCCGGGCTGGGCTCGGTGCCCGCGGAGCGGCACGGCACCGAGGTCGCGGTGATCGGCGGCGGCCTGTCCGGCATCGTCACCGCGTACGAGCTGATGAAGCTGGGCCTGCGGCCGGTGGTCTACGAAATCGACGAGCTCGGCGGGCGGCTGCGCACGGTCCGGTTCCCCGGCTGCCCGGACGACGTCGTCGCGGAGATGGGCGCGATGCGCTTCCCGCCGGCGTCGACCGCGCTGTACCACTACATCGACAAGGCCGGGCTCGAAACGGTCCCGTTCCCGAACCCGCTGGCGCCCGGGACGCCGAGCACGGTCGTGGACCTGAAAGGACAGAGCCACTACGCGCGGACGCCCGCGGACCTGCCCGCCGTGTACGGCGAAGTCGCCGCGGCCTGGGACCGCACGCTCGCCGACCACGCGTCGTTCGCCGAGATGCAGACGGCGATCCGCGACCGGGACGCGAAGACGATCAAGCGGCTGTGGAACGAACTCGTGCCGCGGCTGGACAACCAGACGTTCTACGGCTTCCTGTGCGACTCGCCCGCGTTCGCTTCCTTCCGCCACCGCGAGATCTTCGGCCAGGTCGGCTTCGGCACCGGCGGCTGGGACACCGACTTCCCCAACTCCATCCTGGAAATCCTGCGCGTCGTCTACACGGGAGCCGACGACGAGCACCGCAGCATCGTCGGCGGCAGCAGGCAGCTCCCCTTGCGGCTGTGGGAACACGCGCCCGAGAAGATCGCTTTCTGGCCGGCGGGCACGAGCCTCGGCTCCCTCCACGGCGGACGCCCGCAGCCCGGCGTCGCGCGGCTGCACCGCACCGCGCCGGACAACATCACGGTGACCGACACCGAAGGCCACATCCGGACGTTCCCCGCGGCGGTGTTCACCGCGCAGAGCTGGATGCTGCTGTCCAAGATCGAATGCGACGCGGAGCTGTTCCCGATCGACCACTGGACGGCGATCGAGCGCACGCACTACATGGCGTCGTCGAAGGTGTTCGTCCCGGTCGACCGCCCGTTCTGGCTCGACACCGACCCGGCGACCGGCCGCGACGCGATGAGCATGACGCTCACCGACCGGATGCCCCGCGGTACGTACCTGCTCGGCGACGACCCGGACTCGCCGGCGGTCATCTGCCTGTCGTACACGTGGGCCGACGACTCGCTGAAGTGGCTGCCGCTTTCGGTGTCCGAGCGCGTCGAGGTGATGCTGCAGTCCCTGCGCGAGATCTACCCGGGCGTCGACGTCCGCCGCCACATCATCGGCGACCCGGTGACCGTGTCGTGGGAGGCGGAACCGCACTTCATGGGCGCGTTCAAGGCCAACCTGCCCGGCCACTACCGCTACCAGCACCGGCTGTTCACGCACTTCGTGCAGGAGCCGCTGGCGCCCCGCCACCGCGGCCTGTTCCTGGCGGGCGACGACGTCTCGTGGACGGCGGGCTGGGCGGAGGGCGCGGTGCAGACGGCGCTGAACGCGGTGTGGGGCGTCCTGCACCACTTCGGCGGGGCGACCGATCCGGCGAACCCGGGGCCGGGGGACCTCTTCGAGGACCTCGCGCCGATCACGCTGCCGGACTGAGCGTGCCCCTTTTCCGGCACTGGTCCCGGCTGCCGTCGCCGGCTCCGGGGCCGGGCGGAGGTCGCGAATGACTCATTCGCGACCTCCACCGCCCCAATGAGCCATTCGCGGCACCCCCGCGGGCGAACAGCGCCCTCCCGATCACGCTGCCGAACCGGCCGTGCCCCGATGGGGCAGACAGGAACGAGTCGTTCCCTCCCGCCGGATCTCGGCGAAGCCAGGGGCCGGTGAGCACGCCCCGGCTTCCGGCTCCGGTTCCGAGTGGTGCCGCGAGCCGAACGACCCCCTCCCGATCACGCTGCCGAACCGGCCGTGCCCCGATCGTGGCACCGTGTCCGGGAACGTGCGGACTGGGCTGCCCGGCGCAACCGGGCGTGCGACGATGGGGCCATGAACACCGAGCCGGCGCCGAGATGGCGAAGACTGGAACCGGACGAACGGAAGGAACAGATCTACGCCTGCGCCGCGCGGCTGTTCGGGGAACGCCCGTATTCCGAAGTGTCCACTTCGGACATCGCCGCGGCGGCGGGGGTCGCGCGCGGGCTGATCAACCACTACTTCGGCACGAAACGCGAGCTGTACCTGGAAATCATCCGGCGCGCGCTGACCGTGCCGCGGCTGGCCGTCGAGATCCTGCCGGACGGGCCGCTCGAACTGCGGGCCGACGTCGCCATCGAGTGGTTCCTCGACATGGTCACCAGCCAGGAGCGGATGTGGCTGGCCGCGATCGCGCCCGAGGGCATCGGGCGTGACCTCGAAGTGGAACGGATCCTCGAGGAGGCCGACCGCGAATCCGCCGACCGCGTGCTCGAAGCCGTCGGGCTGTCCAGCGAGAGCGACCACGGGCCGGAGCTGAACGCGCTCGTGCGCGCGTTCGGCGGGATGGTGAAGGCGGCCGGGCGGGAATGGCTCGTGCGCGGATCACTCACCCGGGACCAGGTGCACCTGCTGCTGTCGAAGTCGCTCGTCACGCTCGTCGGCGAAGTCTTCCCGGCGATCCGGGCCGTGCCACCGTCGCCGCGCCACGGTCGCGAATAGACCGAAGCCCCCGACGCCACGAGGGGGAGGAGGGCGCCAGGGGCTTCGGGTCGATGGGCGAACCACCGACGCACGTCCACGGTACGCCGGGGCACTGTCAAGTCGCTGTCAACCCTCAGTTGTCCGCTTCGCGCAGTTCGTCCAGGCGGTGGGCGAGCCCGTCGAGGCACCGGCCGACCGCGTAGTCGTACAGCTGGGCGTAGTAGCCCGCGGCGAGGTCGGGGTCGCCCATGAGGTCGTGCATCGCGGACCCCAGCTCGGCCATCCCCGGCAGGTCGGCCCGCTCGCGGTAGGCCGCGTACGCCTCGGTGTTGTCGATCCGCAGGGCGAGCGCGCCGTCGCGGTCGTCCTCCATCGCGACGAACTGGCACGCGGTCATCAGCAGCAGGTTGTAGGCCAGCACGCTCTCGCGGCCGAACCCCGCCTGCAGCAGCACGCCGATGCCGGCGTCGATGCTGCGCGTGGCCGCCTTGACCGACGGGCCGAAGAGGGCGAGCCGCCGCGCGCAGCCCGGGTAGGTCCGCAGCAGCGCGCGCAGGCTGCCCAGCAGCTCGGTGAACCACTCCGCCCACGGGAGCCGCTCTTCGGGCAGCTCCAGCAGGCCGACGACCCGGTCGACTACGGCGTTCACCACGGCGTCGCGGTCGCCGACGTGGTGGTAGATGACCGCCGGGTAGGCCTCGACCGCGCGGGCGAGCTCCCGCAGCGTCCAGTTGTCGAGGCCGCGCTCGGCGGTCAGGGCCGTGGCCGCGGAGATGATGCGCTCGGCGGTGAGCGCGGGCAGACCCGCCGCGGCCCGCGACCGGGGGCGCTGGCCGGTGCCCGAGGATGAGGGAGGCATGGGGCGTAACGGTAACCGCACCGCCCGTGCCGGTGCCAGGTTCGAACGGGTACGGCAGGATCGGGGCATGCCACGCGCACAGGCCAACGGGCTCGAGCTCGAGTACGACACCTTCGGCGACCCGGCGGCCCCGCCGCTGGTCCTGGTGATGGGCCTCGGCGCCCAGATGATCACCTGGGAGGACGGCTTCTGCGAGCTGCTGGCCGGTCGCGGGTTCTTCGTCGTGCGCTACGACAACCGCGACGTCGGGCTCTCCACCTGGCTCGACCACCTGCCCGCGCCGGACCTGGCCGCGCTCGCGGCCGGCGATCTGGCGACCGCGCCGTACCTGCTGTCCGACTTGGCCGACGACGCCGTCGGGCTCTTCGACGCGCTCGGCATCGGGCGCGCGCACGTCGTCGGCGCGTCGATGGGCGGGATGGTCGTGCAGCAGCTGGCCATCGACCACCCGGACCGGCTGCTGTCCGTCACGTCCATCATGTCGACCACCGGCGACCCCGCCGTCGGCCAGGCCGAGCCGTGGGCACTCGGGCTGCTGGCGCGGCCGCCGGCTTCGACCCGCGAGCAGGCGCTGGCCGACAGCGTCGAGGGCTACCGGCGGCTCGGCTCCCCCGGCTACCCGGACGACGAGGCGTTCCTGCTGGCCAAGGCCACGCTGCACTACGACCGCGCCCGCCACCCGGTGGGCACGCTCCGCCACGCGGCCGCGGTGGTGGCCTCCGGCAACCGCACGGCGGGCCTGCGCGAGGTCCGGCTGCCGGCACTGGTCATCCACGGCGACGCCGACCCGCTGATCAACGTCAGCGGCGGCAAGGCGACGGCGGCGGCGATCCCGGGCGCGGAGCTGCTCGTCATCCCGGGCATGGGCCACAACCTGCCGCGCGCGGTGTGGCCGGAGATCGCCGGGGCGATCGGGCGCGTGACGGGTCAATAGCGCGTCAAGATCCGGGGCCGGGCTGTAGGGAACGTGTCCTGGCTCATGGTGTCGTGTGTTCCGGCGGTCTTACTGGAGTCATGACAGGTGGCTTCGGGTTCCCGTTCGGATGCGCGGCCGCGGTCGTCGCGGTGGTGCTGGCGGACGTGGCCGGCGCGACCCGGTTCCCGTGGTACGCACTGGTGACGCTGGGTGCGGTGGTGCTCTCGACGGCGGTGTGGAGCACGGCCGCCGCCGCGATCGGGGTCGCGGCGGTGGCGTGGGCGCTGGACTCGGGGTTCGTACTCGGCCGCACCGGCGAGCTGCGCTTCGACGCGGCTTCGGCGCTGGCGGCGGGGGTGCTGGGTGCGGCGGTGGCGGCGGGCGTCCTGGCCCGCGCCGGGCTGCGGCCGGTGGCGGTGCGGGTGCCGTCGCCGCGTCGGTCAGTGGAGGTCCCCGCGCATCGGCCGCACTTGACCGGCGTGGGGTGAGTGCCCGTCCGTTCTCACGCGGTGGCGACGCTCGCCGAGCCGCGAGGATCCGGGGCAAGCCCGCCGGGAGCCACGCACCCGACTGCCAGCGGGCCGAACCCACTCAGTACCCGCGCGACACGACGCTCGCCGAGCCGCGAGAGCCGCGATGATGCGCGGCAGGCCCGCCGGGCGGAGGGGGTCGATGCCCGTCAGTTCGCGGACCCTTCCCCTGGCAGTGGGCCGAGCCCGCTCAGTCCCCACCCGGCAACGACGCTCGCCGAACAGCGATGATCCGGGGCAAGCCCGCCAGGTGACCCGGAGCGGTGCCCGCCGAGAAGCCACGGACCCATCCGCCGGCGGCGGCCCGAGTCCGCACGCGCCAGCGACGCTCACCGAACCGCGAAAGCCGCGATGGTCCGCGGCAAGCCCGCCGAATGCCCCGGAACAGTGCCCGGCGAGAGCCACGCACCCGACCGCCGACGAGCCGAACCCGCTCACTCCCCACGCGGCAACGACGCCCGCCGAGCCGCGAGGGCCGCGATGATGCGCGGCAGGCCCGCCGGGTGGAGGGGGTCGATGCCCGTCAGGTCGCGGACCTTCCGCAGGCGGTAGTCGACCGTGTTGGGGTGGACGTGCAGGCGGGTTGCCGTGCGGCGGCGGTTCGTGTCCAGCTCGAGGTACGCCTGCAGCGTCTCCAGCAGCTCCGGGTGCGGCTCCAGCGGGGCGAGCACCGCGGCCAGGCGGTCGCGCGCCGCGCCCGGGCGGGTCAGCTGGTACTCCACCAGGACGTCGTCGAGGCGGTACAGGCCCGGCTCGCGGCCGAACCAGCGCAGCACGTCCAGCACCTCCGCCGTCCGCGCGGCCACCACCCGGACCTCCGCCGGCGCCGCCGTTTCGGCCGCCGCCAGCACGTCGACGCCCGCCGCGCGGCCGGCCGCGTCGAGGACCGCGTGCCGGCCCGCGAGCTCCGTCAGCCGGCCGGCCAATGGCAGCAGGACCAGCCCGCCCGGGCCGTCCAGGGACGCCAGCACGCCGTCGCCGCAGGCGTGTTCGAACGCGGCGAGGAACCGGCGCAGCTTGCGGCGGACGGCGATTTCCGCGTCCACGCCCGGCGACCCCTCGTCGGCGTGCGGCCCCAGCTCGACGCTCAGCACCAGGTACCGCGCCGGCAGCGTGATCCCGGCGCTGCGGGCGACGACGTCGACCGGGCCGCCGTCGGCCAGCACCGACAGCAGCGTGCGCCGCGCCGTGTGCTCCTGCCCGACCTTCGTGCGCAGCTCCTCCAGGTAGCCGCGGGTGACCGCGGCGGTGACCGCGCCGACCCACGCCAGCACCCGGTCGGCCACTTCGAGCAGGTCGGCGACGTCTGCGCCGTCCGCTTCGGCCGAGCCGACGGCGAAGATCTCCCGCGCGCCGACGTGGTAGGCGTTGAGCACGGCTTCGAGCGGGAAGCCCTCCTCGGCGCGGCGCACCGCGGACGCGCCGATCTGCCGCAGCTCGGCGTCGTTGAGCTCGCGGTCCTCGCGCAGGCTCCGCGCGAACGCCCGCACGGCCTGCCGGGTGATGCCCGCGATGTCGCCGGCCAGCTCCTCGACCGGCAGCCGGCGGTAGTCCGCGACCTCGGCCTGGATGCGCGTCAGCACCCGCGCGATCAGCTCGGGCTCGTCCCGGGTGAGCCGCTCGTGCACCCGCTGTCCGCCGAGGGCCAGGTCCGCGCCGGTTTTGTGCTCCGTCACAACCGATCCCCTCGTTCTCTGCCCGGCTTCCCAGTCAATCCGGCCACCCGCGGTGCCGATGGTGTCACGGAGACCAGCCATCGGCACAACGTCAAGGAGGACGGCGTGCGAGTGAGGACAACGGCGTTCATCACGATCATGGTCACCGCGCTGGCGATCACGACAGCGGGCACCGCGGCCGCCGCCGGCGGCGAGTACGTGGCGCTCGGGGACTCGGCCGCGGCCGGACCGCTGATCCTGCCCCCGGATCTGTCGTCCCCGGGCTGCCTCCGGTCGCTCGCGAACTACCCGCACGTCGCCGCGAAGCAGCTCGGCGTCCCGTTGAAGGACGTCACGTGCTCCGGGGCGACGACCGCGGACATGTACGCCCCGCAGCCGACGGAGACCGGCGCGGTCCCGCCGCAGCTCGACGCGCTGAACGCGGCCACGAAGACGGTCACGGTGACCATCGGCGGCAACGACGTCGGCCTGGTCGGCGCGGCGACGAGCTGCATCAACCTGCTGCCCGGCATCACCCCGGACTGCGTCGACAGGTACACGGCGGGCGGGCACGACCAGCTGGCCGAGAAGATCGCGGCGTTCGAGCCGACGTGGGGCGCGCTGCTGGACGCGATCCACGCGAAGGCCCCGGACGCGGCCGTCTTCGTCGCGGGCTACGGCACGTACCTGCCGCACAACGGGTGCTGGCCGATCGCGCCACTGACCCCGCGCGACGCGAACTACATCCAGGGCAGCATCGACAAGACGAACGCGGCGCTGGCCCGGCAGGCCGCGGCGCACAACGCGCGGTACGTCGACATCCGGACGCCCTCGATCGGCCACGACGTCTGCAAGCTGCCGGGCGTGAAGTGGTTCGAGAGCGTGATCCCGACCTCGGTGGCGGCTCCGCTGCACCCGAACGCGACCGGCATGCGCCACATCGGCGCGACGGTGGCCGCGGCGATCGGCTGAGGCCCTGCTCCGCGCCCGGCCGGGTGGGTCGTGAGTGTTCAGGAGGGTTCTGACCCTCCTGAACACTCACGACCCGCCGCGGCGATCAGCGGGTGAAATCCCAGCGGCTCGCGCCGTACGGCTCGGCGCACGCGACGCCGATCGCCCGGGTCGGCACCAGCCGGTACAGGAACCACGGGGCCGGGCCGGCGCTCGGGGCCATGAACGGTGCGTCGAACCCCCCTTCGGTCACCTGCGCCGGCCAGCCGCCCTCGCGATAGGCGGCCGCCACCCGCTCGAGCGTCGCCGGGTCGGCGACCGGCTCGGCCTCGCCCTCCACCGTCAGGTCGAGGCCCTTCAGGCGCACCGAAACGCTGCACGCCGGGTTCGCCGCCAGGTTGCGGGCGCGGACGGTACCGGGCCCGCTCACGAAGTACAGCGTCTCGTCGACCCAGATCGCGCCCACGCCGGCGGAATGCGGCCGGCCGTCGGGGCGGACGGTCCCGACGAAGAACGTCAGGTCCTCCTTCGGGGTCTGGGTCGCGAGCAGGTCGCGCGCCCGGCTCCACGGCAGCTCCGGGGAGCCGTTCTGGTCGAGGTTCTTGGTCTTCGTCGGTTCGCTCATGCCTACGCGTCGAACGGGCCGACCGCGGATCGACACGCGGCGAGGGTTTTCGCGCCGCCCGGGTCGTCGTCGCCGGTGGCGGGCACGATCGCCAGCTCGTCGATCCCCGCCGCCGCGTACTCGGCGGCCTTCGCGGCGACCTCCGCGCGCGACCCCAGCAACCCGACCACGGCGATCGCCTCGACGGGCACCGCCGCCAGCAGCTCACGCGGGTGCGGCCGGGTGCGCGCGAAGTCGACGAGCTCGCCGAACCCCGCCGCGCGGAACATCTCGCCGTAGCCGGGTGCGGCCAGGTAGCCGACCACGCCCCGACGCAGCTGCTCGAGCTGCGCCGGCCCGGGGTCCACCGCGCCGACCACCCACGCGGCCACCGGCGGCGGCGTCACACCCGCCCGCGAAGCCGCTTCCCGGAGACCGCTCACCAACGCGCCGGCCGTGGCCGGGCTGACCAGGTTGACCACCATCCGGTCCGCGTGCCGCGCGGCGACGTCGAGCGCACGCGGCCCGAACGCCGCGATCGTCAGCGGCGATTTCGGGGCGGGCAACCGCAACCGGTAGCCCTGCGAGCCCACCACCGAGCCATCCACAGTGGACTTCTCGCCGGAAACCAGCTGCCGGAGGGCGATCGCCGACTCCTCCAGTGCGGTGGCCGCCCGGGACCGCGACCGGCCGTGCCAGCCCCGCACCACGACGTCGCTCGACGTGCCCAGCGCGACCCCCGTCGTCCGGCCGGTCAGCGCCGCCACCGACGCGACGCCCATGGCGATCATCGCCGGGTCCCGCACGGTCACCGCGAGCGGCCCGAAAGTCAGCGAGATCGACGACGTCGCCGCGCCGATCGCGGTCCCCAGCGCGAAGGCGTCCCACGTCGCCATCTCGCCGATCCACAGCTCCGGGTACCCGGCGGCCTCCGCGGCGCGCGCGGTTTCCAGCGCCTCCTCCGGCGGGCGGTCCTGCCACAACCCCAGCGAAACCGAAAGCCTCATGCGGGCGCCCGCACGATCATGGTGACGACCGTGGTGAACGAGCCGCCGACGTTGAGCGTCAACGCCGTCCGCGCGCCCTCGACCTGCGTCTCGCCCGCTTTCCCGGTCACCTGCCGGGACACGTCGTGCAGCATCCGGACCCCGGTCGCGCCGACCGGGTGACCGAGGCCGATCAGGCCGCCGCCCGGGTTGATCCCGGCCGCGTCGAGGCCGCCCTCGGCGATGAACCGGCCACCGTCGCCCGGTGGGGCCGCGCCCAGGTGCTCCAGCGCGACCAGGCCGGTGATGGTGAAGCAGTCGTGCAGCTCGACGACGTCGAGCGCGTCCGGCCCGGCCACGCCCGCGCGCTCGTAGGCGTCGACGACCGCGCCGCGCAGGTGCGGGAACAGGTATTCGCCGTCGGCGGAAAGCTTCTCCGCGAGACCGATGTGCGAGGTGCGGTGCCCGAAGCCCGCGATGCGCGGGAACCCGCCACCCAGGCGTTCGGCGAACGCGGGCGAGGCCAGCACGACCGCCGCGGCGCCGTCGGTGATCCGGCCGCAGTCCTGCTTGCGCAGCCGGCCTTCGATGACCGGGTTCAGCTCGTCGTCGGGCTCGAACGCGCCGGCCGGGAAGCGCCAGTCCCGCGCCTGGGCCAGCGGATTCCGCGCCGCGCGGTCGAATGCGTGCGACGCGAACTGCCCGAGGTGTCCGGGATCGAGCCCGTACCGCTCGTCGTACGCGGAGGCGACGTCGGCGAAGAGCGCCGGCCACGGGAACTTCGCGCCGACGGCCTCGTGCCCGGCCCACGCCGCGGACCCGAGGTGCTCGGCCGCGCGCTGCCCGTCGACGTTGCGCATCAGCTCGACCCCGACGACCAGCGCGACGTCGTAGCGGCCCGCCTCGATGTCCGCGCACGCGGCGAGCACGGCGGTGCTGCCGGACGCGCACGCGGCTTCGTGCCGCGTCGAGGGCACGCCGTCCAGTTCCGGCACCGCGGCCACCAGCAGCCCGCCGAGCTGGGCCTGGCCGGTGAACAGCTCGGCCGCGAGGTTCCCGACGTGCGCGACCCCGACGTCCCCGGCCGAAACCCCGGCGTCCGCGAGCGCGGCCGGCACGACCTCGGCGAACAGCTCGAGGATCCCGCGGCCCTCCTTCGCGTAGTTGCGCGCGAAATCGGTCTGCGCCCCGCCCAGCACGAACACCGTCATGGCCTCACTCCAGACTTTCCCGCAGCTTCCGCTTCAGGATCTTCCCCACCGGGTTGCGGGGCAAGGCATCGGCGTACTCGAGCCGTTCGGGCAGCTTGAACGCGGCCACCTTCCGCTCGCGCAGGTACGCGACCAGGTCGTCGAGCGACGGCTTGCGCGCGCCGGGGACGACGACCGCGCACACCCGCTCCCCCATGACGTCGTCCGGCACGCCGATCACGCCGACGTCGGCGACGTCCGGGTGCCCGGCCAGCAGGCCCTCGACCTCGGCCGGCGAGATGTTGACGCCGCCGCGGATGACCAGGTCCTTCGTCCGGTCGACGTACCGCAGGAACTCGCCGCGCTCGCCGGCGATCTCGAAGACGTCGCCGGTGCGGAAGTGCCCGTCCTCGTCGAAGGACGACGTGTCGAGCGGCTCCCCCACCGCCGTGAGATACCCGGCGAACACCGTCGGCCCGGCGATGTGCAGTTCACCGGGGCGCCCGGGTTCGGTCACCCGCTCGCCGGTGACCGGGTCGTGCAGCCGCACCGACGTCCAGCCGGCGACGGGCGTCGACCACGTGACGGCCGAGGCGTAGTTCGGGAAGTAGCTCGCGCGCTGGTCCGGGTCGGGGATGTCGACCGGGCCGGACAACAGCGCGGTGCCTTCGTTGGAGCCGAAGAAGTTGATGATGTCGATGCCGTAGCGCTCGGCCCAGGTGCGCACGAGCCACGGCGAAAGCGGCGCCGAGCCCGAACCGATCTTGCGCAGCGCCGAGAGGTCCACTCCGGACAGGATCTTCTCGTTGTGCAGCAACATGGTCAGCAACGCCGGTGGCGCGAGCGTGTACGTCACGCGTTCGGCGGCGAGCTGCCCCAGGAACACCGGCAGGTCGAACGGGTGGTGCGGGACGAACACGGCGCCGGTCAGCAGCCAGGGCAGGAACATGCCGCCGATGCCGGCCATGTTCGTCATGGGGAACGGCGAGAGCAGGACGTCGTCGCGGGTCATCCCCGCGGCCTGGACGCAGCCGCCCGCCGTCGCGAGCCAGTCGCCGTGGCAGCGCGGGACCGCTTTCGGTTCGGCTTCGGTGCCGGACGTCCAGCAGATCGTGACGCATTCGTTGACCTCGGTGTCGAGTGTGGACAAATAATAGTCCAAAGTGGATCGCTCCACTGCGGACAGCGGTTCTTCGGGCCAGGCCAGGGCGCCGGCCGGTTCGTCGTCCCCCCGGGCGACGACGAACCGGACCGACGGCGCCGAAGCGCCTTTTAGCCCAAGGGCCGCCCCGGCGAGCTCGTGCTCGCCGTATCTGGATGCGGTCACCACGGCGACAGCTCCGGTGCGCCGGCACATCGGACCCATCTCGTGCTCCCGGTAGGACACCGGGAACGGGGTGACCACCGCACCGATCCGGACGATCGCGAGGAACGCCTGCACCAGGGCCGAGCAGTTCGGCAGCTGCACGGCCACTACGTCACCTGCTCGCACCCCTCTGGCGAGCAGGAACGCGGCCAGGACGTCGACGCGTTCGTCGAGCCGGTTCCAGGTCCACCGCACCGGGTCGCGTCCGACCAGTGCGGTGGTGTTCGGTGGATCGACCAGCGCGAGACCCTCCGGGTCGGCACTGACCCGCTCCTTCACGAGCTGGTCGATCGTCTCCGCACTCCACCATCCCCGCGTCCGGAAGTCCCGGGCGCGACCCTCTCGATGGCATCTCATGAACGGAGGTTTTCCAGCTGGTCCGCCCGGACCCAGGTCGCGTGAAAACCGAGCGGAACCCGCTGGGGCAACAGGACCCTGGCCACGGGTCCGGCAGCGAGATCGGCGGCGTCGAAGATGTCCAGTTCGGAGCGTCCCTCACGCTCGTCCTGCACGAACGTCACCAGATGACCGTCCGCCGAATCGGCGGCCGCTCCTTCGCGGGGTGCGAACGGAGCCTCACTGCCCCACCGGCCGGGACCGAACCGGTATTCGGTCTTGGCGCCGGCAAGATTGTCGTAGCGCACGAGCCCGTCGAACTTCAGCGTCGACTCGGGCGAGATGTGCACCGCGTAGGAGTACCGGTTCCGCTTGCCGACCCCGCGGGAGTCGACGGTCGGGAACTCGGTGTTGGCGTCGTCGAGCGCCTCTTCGCGGCACGCGCCGGTCCGCAGGTCGAAGCGGTAGCGGTGCAGCTGGGCGTCGAGCCGCAGGTAGGAGAGCATCTTCGCGAGCGGCGTGTGCGCGTCGGGCCGGGGAGCCGGCTTCCGCACGCGGCAGACGTCGAGGATGACCTCGTCGCCCTGCTCCCAGGCGTTGACGACGTGGTAGATGTAGCACGGGCTCGCTTCGAACCAGCGGATCTGGCTACCGTTCCCGTAGCGTGGCAGCACGCCGAAGCGGCTCGGCATCGAGCGGTCGAAGTGCAGCTTGTGGCGGCCCAGCTTCGCCGCGTGCTGGTCCTGGACCAGCGGCAGGTCCATCAGCACCGCGTAGCGCTCGGTGATGGCCATGTCGTGCGGCAGGCGCGGGCCGGGCAGCTCGATCTCGGTGGTGTTCACGACCTTGCCGTCCGCGCTGATCACGCCGTAGCGCAGGTACGGCGGGCGCGGGCCGTAGTCGAACCAGAACAGCTCGCCGGTGGCCTCGTCCACCTTGGGGTGGGCCATCATGTCGCCGACCAGCGTGCCGAGGAAGTCCTCGGCCCCCAGCGTCTCCAGCGAGAGCGGGTCGATGCCGTACGGCGAGCCGCACAGGTACCAGGTGGCCAGGATGCGGCCGCGGTGGAAGACGACGTCGGTGTTGGCGTTGTCCTTGAGGCCGAGGCCGTGCGCGTTGCCGAAGGGGTTGCCCTTCGGGTTCTCCATGACGCCGGTCCAGAGCGCTTTGCCGGCCGCGGACTCGGCTTCGAAGGCCTTGGTGCGGATCCAGCGGTTGCGGTAGCGGGCCTTGCCGTTCTCCAGGTGGACGGCGTGGATCATGCCGTCGCCGTCGAACCAGTGGTAGCGGCCTTCCGGGGCGAACCGCGGGTTGGGACCGTTGCGCAGGTAGACGCCGTTGAGGTCCTTCGGGATCTCGCCGATGACCTGCAGGTCTTCCGCGTCGATCTCGGTGCCGACCGGGGCGTAGACGCCGAGCAGGTAGGGGTTGGGCTCCTCGGCCGCGTCCGCCGTCCGGGCCACCATGAGCGGCTGTTCGGAGGTGCTGGTCATCGGGCTGCTCCCTGGCTGTCGGGCTCACCGCGCTGGCTGATGGGGACGAGACTATGATTTGTGTAGTCAGGTGTCAATAGGCTTCTCTAGGTGTAGTCAGGTGTTACCCTGAGGCCGCTGAACAAGGGGGGAAAGACGGTGACCGAGGCGACCGCACACCGCGTCCGGCCGGCGGGGGATCCGCTCCGCAGGGCGCTGGAGCTGGTCGGCGACCAGTGGACGCTGCTCATCCTGCAGAGCCTGTTCCTGCGCTTCCGGCGCTACGAGGAGCTTCGGCTGCGGCTGGGCATCTCGCCGACCGCGTTGTCGGGGCGGCTGCGGGACATGGTCGAGGCGGGCATGCTCACCCGCGTCCCCTACCGCGACGCGCGCCGCACGCGGCACGAGTACCGGCTCACCGAACGCGGCCTGGAGCTGTGGCCGCTGCTGATCTCGATCTGGGCGTGGGAGCGCGAGTGGGTCGAAGGCCGCCGCGAGGTGCTGCCGACGCTGATCCACCTCGACTGCGAGCTGGCTACATCAGCGCCACTGGGCTGCGCGGCCTGCGGGCGGCGGGTCGACGCCCGTGACGTGCGGGCCGAGCGCCTCGACAGCACCGGCGTCGCGGCGGCGACGGCGTCCAAGCGCTTCCGCCGCAAGGACGCCGAATCCCTGGCCGGGGACCCGACGATGTTCTTCCCCGACACGATGGAGCTGCTCGGGGACCGCTGGTCGACCGGCCTGCTGGTGTCGGCGCTGCTGGGCTGCCGGCACTTCTCGGAGTTCGAGCGCGAGCTGGGGATCGGGCCGAGCGTGCTGTCGGGCCGGCTGAGCAAGCTCGTCGAGGTCGGCGTGCTGCGGACCGGGACGGCGAAGACCCGCACCGACGCCCGCGACTACCGCCTCACCGCGAAGGGGCTGGCGTTCTTCCCGGCGCTGGCGTTCATCGCCGAGTGGTCGCGGGGCTTCGAGGTGACCGGCCAGGAGCCGGACATCACGCTGCACCACGTCGAATGCGGCAACCGGCTGCGGCCGATCCTGCTGTGCGACCACTGCGGCCGCCCCCTGACGCGCAAGTCGGTGCAGTTCGGTGGAGTTCCGTCCCCGAAACGCTGAAATCGACTCGCCAAGCCGGTGCGCGACTGACAGGCTGGAGCGGTCACACGTCGTCGTTTCCGGAGGTAGGCATGAGTGAACCGAACCCGTCGCCCAGCGGCGAGGAGGAGGACGACGTCAAGCGCAAGTTCCGCGAAGCGCTGGAGCGCAAGCAGGCCCACGCCCGCTCCGGCGCCTCCCACGAGAACGGCGGCGGCAAGAACCAGCACGCCCACGGCCCGGCGGCGAACAAGCGGACGTTCCGCCGCAAGAGCGGCTGATCCGGCCTTCGTGAAGGCCACCCCGAGGAACTCCACGTTCCTCGAGGTGGCCTTCACGGCGTTCAGGGGACGAACGAGCCGAGGTGGTCCAGGACCACGAACCGGCTGGTGGGGCTCGCGGCGGTGACGGCGGTGCGCAGCGGCTCCAGCCCACCTGCGTCGACGACCTTGCCGAGCGGCTCGTCGAAGTCGTCCCAGTGGGTCGCCGCCACGTAGCGGGGGTGGCCGAGGGCCGTGAGCAGCCGCGGCACGTACTGCGTCACCTTCGCGCCGCCCGCCGGGAGGCACACGACGTCCGGGCGCAGGCCCGCCACCTCGGACTCGACGTAGTTCGAACCGCCGAAGTTCAGCACGCTCGCGCCCGCGCCGGTCACCTGGTAGGCCAGCGTCCCGCCCTCCACCAGGTCCTCGATCACGCACGGCCGGTCCCGGCGCGACAGCGGCCGCGAGCCCGGGAACGCCACCCGCGCCCGTTCGCCCGTCGCCGAGTGCAACGAGCGCAGGACGCGGATCGAGTAGCCGTCGAACGTCAGGTCTTCGCCGCCGCTCGCGACCGCCAGCTGGTCCTCCGGGGCACCCAAAGCGGCCATGAGACTCAAATGAGTCTCGGTGCCGATGACCGTCGCGCCGGTGCGTTTGGCCAGGTAGGGGACGTCGGTGAGGTGGTCGTAGTGGCCGTGGGTGACGAGGATGTGGTCCGCGCGCAGTTCGCCGCGGTCGAGGAAGCCGTCGATCAGCGAGCGGTTGACCGACAGCGGCGTCTTCGGGTTCGCACCGGCCTGGGTGTAGGTGCCCGTCTTGAACCGCGTCAGCCACGGGTCGACGAGGATCGTCTTCGCCCCGGCGCGGATCTCCCAGCCGTTGTTCCCCCACCACCGCAGCGTCATCCCCGACGTACCCGAAGCCGCGGCCGCCGCCGGTCCCGCGCCCGCCAGGATGGCCGCCGCCGCGGCACCCGCGCCGAACAGCCCGCGCCTGTTGAATCCCATGTCCATATCGGACACCCGACCATGAACCGCGGACCGCTGTCCAAGATCGATCCGCCGGCATGTCGATAGGGGTACGGCTATCGTCGCAGCGTGGACCACCTCCGTTCGCTGCGGTACTTCCTCGTCGTCGCCGACGAACTCCACTTCGGCCGTGCGGCGGAGCGGCTCGGCATCGCGCAGCCGCCGTTGAGCCAGCGTGTCAAGCGGCTCGAAGCGGAGCTGGGCGCGAAGCTGTTCGACCGCGGCCGCCGCGTCACGCTCACCGAAGCCGGCGAAGTCCTGCGCGCCGAAGCCCGCGACCTGCTTGCCCGGTGGGACCGGATGACGTCGCTGGTCGCGAAGGCCGAGCGCGGCGAGCTGGACGCGGTGCGCGCGGGCGTGCCCCCGGAGCTGCCCGGCGGTGTCCTCGCCGGCATCCTGACGGCGTTCGCCGCGCAGCACCCGGCCGTCCGGCTCGACCTGCAGGAGCTGACGACCGCCGAGCAGACCCGGCTGCTCGCGGACCGGTCGCTGGACGCGGGCCTGCTGCAGCTGCCGGTCGACGTCGTCGACCTGGAGCTCGGCCCGGTGATCGACACCCCGCTGGGCGTGGTCCTCCCCCGCGATTCCCCGCTGGCCCGCCGGAGTTCGCTTTCCCTGGCCGACCTCGCGGGCGAAGGCCTGGTGCACGCCCCGCGCGCGGCGGCCCCGGGCAGCTATGACGCCCTCCTGCGCACGTGCTGGGACCACGGCTTCCGCCCGGCGTCGATCCGCCACGCACGCAACCCGGAGTTCGCGCTGGGCCTGGTGCTGGCCGGCCACGGCGTCGCGTTCGAACCGGGCCCGCGCAAGGAACCGCGCGTGGTGTGGCGGCCGCTGGAGGGCGAGGTGCTGCGCTCGCGGATGGCGTTCGCCTGGCCCCCGGCCAGCCCGCACCCCCAAGCCGCGAAGCTGGCCGAGCTGGCGGCGGCGGTGCTCGAGGGTGACGGGATCTCCCGGATCGTGCCCCCGAACCCGGTCGAGGCCCGGCCCTGGGACGTCTTCTACCAGACCTCGTGAGTGTTCAGGGCGGTTAGAACCGCCCTGAACACTCACGAGCCGCGGAGCTGCTCGACCGCCACCCGGGCTGCGTCCCCGATCGCCCGGTCGATGTCCGGACGTCGGAGCGTCTCCGCGCCGCCCACCGTGAACGCTGCGACCGCGTACGCGAGCCCGTCCGGGTAGGTCGCCACGCCGATTTCGTTGCGGATGCCCGGCATCGTGCCCGTCTTGCCCGCCACCGCGACCTCCGGCGGGAAGCCCGCCGTCAGCCGGTGCCAGCTCACCTGGGCCGACATCCACTCGCGCACCGGGACGCCCACCGGATCGGCCCAGATCGCCGCCAGCAACGCGGTCATCTCGCGCGGGGTGCTCGCCGTCGTCCGGCGGGGATCCAGCGCCCGCAGCGGCCGCCCGGCCTCGGTGTCCTCGATGATCGTGCGCAGTAGGTCACGCGGGGCGCCGATGACCGACGTCCGCGACAGGCCCAGCTCGGCCAGCAGCGAGCGCACGTTCGCCACGCCCACCCGGTCGAAGAGCAGGTCCGCTGCCGTGTTGTCGGACACCGACAGGGCCAGCCGGGCCGCGTCGCGCAGGCTGTAGGAGACGTCGTCGGCGAAGCCCGCCGAGCCACTGCCGCCCAGGCGGTCCGCGGCGGTCGCGCGCACCTGGTCGGCCGGGTCGAGCAGCCCCGCCGAGACCTGCCGGGCGAACTCGTAGGCCAGCGCCACCTTCACCACCGACGCCAGCACGACCGGCTCGTCGGCGCCGAGGCAGAACTCGAGGGAGGAATCGAGAGGGCGGGCGTGCAGGAACCCCTGCACGCCCGCCGTCGCGAAGATCTCTTCGGGGGAAGGACTCACCCGGCCATGATGGACCGCAACCTGCCGATCTCCGCCATGCGCCGCTCCGCGAGCCGGTCCGCCGCCGTCGCCGGGGGCACGCCTTCGGTCTCGGCCAGCTTGAACACGGCCTTCGTCGTGTCGAAGATCGCGGTCGTCTTGCGCTTGGCGCGGTCGAAGTCGAAGCCGTGGCGCTCGTCGTCGACCTGGATCACGCCGCCGGCGTTGACCAGGTAGTCCGGCGCGTACAGGACGCCGCGGTCGGCCAGCTGCTTGTCGATGCCGGGGTGCGCGAGCTGGTTGTTCGCCGCGCCGCAGACGACCTGGGCGCTCAGCAGCGCCACGGTCTCGTCGTTGAGCGCGCCGCCGAGGGCGCACGGGGCGAAGACGTCCAGCTCGGTGCGCAGCAGGGCGTCCACATCGGACACCACGCGGACGTCGGGGTAGATCGACCGGGTGCGCTCGATCGCCGGGGCCCACACGTCGGTGATCGTCACCTGCGCGCCGGCCGCCACCAGGTGCCCGACGAGGATGTGCCCGACCTTGCCGACGCCGGCCACGCCGACGCGCTTGCCCGCGAGGTCCGGGCTGCCCCAGAGGTGCTCGGCCGAGGCCCGCATGCCCTGGTAGACGCCGAACGCGGTGAGCACCGAGGAGTCGCCCGCGCCGCCGTCCTCCGGCGAGCGGCCGGTGACGAAACGGGACTCGCGGGCCACGATGTCCATGTCCTGCACGTACGTGCCGACGTCGCACGCCGTGATGTAGCGGCCGCCGAGGGACTGCACGAAGCGCCCGAACGCGCGCAGCAGCGCTTCGGACTTCAGCGTCTTCGGGTCGCCGATGATGACGGCCTTGCCGCCGCCGAGGTCGAGGCCGGCCAGCGCGTTCTTGTAGGCCATGCCCTTCGACAGCGCGAGCACGTCGTCGAGTGCGTCCGCTTCGGTGGCGTAGGGGTGGAAGCGCGTCCCGCCCAGAGCGGGGCCCAGCGCCGTGGAGTAGATGCCGATGATGGCCTTGAGGCCGCTGGCTTCGTCGTGGCAGTACACGACCTGTTCGTGCCCGGTGCCCCGGGTGAACACTCCTTCGGTCACGGTGGTGACTCCTTTGTCTCCCGCGCCCGGTTCGTGGCCGGGACGCGCTTCAAGGTTTCCAAGGGCGCGGGGCGGAGGTCGTCCGCCCGAGTGCGATTTCCCCGGATCAACCTAGATCCCCGCCGTCCGCCGGACCAGTGCAGGTCCCGCGATACGGACCGGTAACCCCCGGGTTAGGGGGTACCTGAGGGGGTCAGCCGCGGACCACCCGCCCGAGTGCGGCCATCGCCGTCTCCAGCTGGGTGTCCGAAAGGTACGGTGCCGGGCCGAAGCGCAGGTACGCCCCGCGGCTGTCGGTGCGGACACCTTGCTTGGCCAGCGCGGCCTGCAGACCGCCCGCGTCGGCGCAGCGCAGCGAAAGGAAGCCGCCGAGCCGGTCCAGCGGCGTCTCCCGGTCGCACGTGACGACGTCCGCGGGCAGGGCGAGCGAGTCGAACACCGACGCGAGCAGGCCCACCTGGTGCTGCGAAACCTCGCGGAGGAACTCGGGTGTGAGGCCCTGCTCGGCGAAGAACCGCTGGACCCGGGCGCCGCGGTAGTGGCTGGCCGGGTCGTAGGTGGCGCCGGCGAAGCGGTCGCCGCCGGTGGCGTAGGCGACCTTGCCGGGGTTGCGTTCGTCGGCCAGCGCCCCGAACTCGGCGTACCAGCCGGTGATCACCGGCCGCAGCTCCTGGGCGTGCGCGGGCAGCCGCAGGAAGCAGTTGCCCTCGCCGAGCTGCAGGTACTTGTAGCCGCCGCCGAGCACCCAGGCGTTGGTGAGCCCGAGGTCGTGCAGCGGGAACGGCACGACGCCGAGCGCGTGGTAGGCGTCGACGACGAGCTCGATCGAGCGGTCGCGGCAGACGTCGGCCAGGTGCGCGAGCCCGGGCACCAGCCGCGACGTCTCGAACAGCACGGCCGAGACGAGCACCGCGGCGGTGTCGTCGTCCACCTCGGCGGCGACGCGCTCGGCCAGCGTGGGCACCGGGTCGAGCGGCACCCGGACGATCTCGACGCCCTCCTCCTCGAGGCGGGCGAACTGGCGGCGCAGGGTGTGGAACTCGCCGTCGGTGGTGACCAGGCGGGGTCTTCGCGGCAGCTCCATCGCGGACAGGAACCGCAGCACCAGGTCGTGCGTGCTCGCGCCGAGCGCGTACTCGCCGTGCGGGTCGCCGAGCAGCAGCCGGAACCCGGCGCGCAGCTCGTCGGCCTTTGCGAAGGCGCGCTCCCACTTCGCGTCGACGTCGCGGGCGGCGTCCGCGAAGGACTCCAGCAGGCCCTCCTCCGCGACGTCCGGCCAGGCCTGGTGCGAATGCCCGGACAGCAGCAGCCGATCGGCCACCGCGAACCGGGAGTAGTGCGCGGCCAGCGCGTTGTGGTCCGCGCGGACGTCGTCGAGGGTGGTCACAGTCGGCTCCGTACTGCCCAGAGATCGGGGAACATCGGCTGGAAAAGCGTGGTGCGCAGGTAAGTCGCGCCGGACGATCCCCCCGTTCCGGTCTTGTCGCCGATGGTGCGTTCGACCATCTTCACGTGCCGGTAGCGCCACTCCTGCATCCCTTCGTCGAGATCGACCAGACATTCCGCGACGACCGACGGTCCGCCGTCGTCGCTGTACACGTCCAGCAATATCGCCTGCAGGGCCGGGGACGGCTCCACCGGTCGAGTGACGTCTCGGTCACACTCGACGGGATAGCCAGAAGCCTTGAGGTACGCCAAAAAAGAGTCGAACAACGAGGGCCGCGCCATCGCCTCGGCAATGCCTTTGCGCTGCTCGCCGCCCTCCGGGTAGTGCGCGAACACGCGCTCGTCACGCCGCCCGAGCACGGCTTCCAGCTCGCGGAACTGGGCCGACTGGAAGCCGCTCGACGCGTCCAGCCGCGCGCGGAAACTCGTGAACTGGCTGGGCGTCATCGTTTCCAGCACGTCGATCTGCGCGACGGCGACCTTGAGGATCGTGAGGATCCGGCGCAGTGTGCGGATCGAATGGGCGGTGTTGCCCGCTTCCAGGTTCTGCTGCAGGAATTCCGCCTCGTGCAGGATCTGCTTGAACCACAGCTCGTACACCTGGTGGATCACGATGAACAGCAGTTCGTCGTGCTCGTCCGACCGCAGGCGCTGAGCGCCCAGCACCTCGTCGAGCGCGAGGTACGAGGTGTAGCTCAAGGCTTCCTGGGTCATTTGGCCGGGTTCGGTCATCCTCGGGTCACCTCGTCGAAGTGGCGCTGCGCGGGGTCCGCGAGCGCGGCGTACAGATCGTGGAACAACTCGACTGCGGCCGCCCGGCGATCCGGTGCGGGCACCAGGTCGGCGGGCAGTTCCGGGTCGAGGGACGGGAACGCGCGGAAGGTGTGCACCAGGCGGGTGCGGACCTCGAACGCTTCGGGGTCCGGGGGCTCGCGGCCCGCGTACCCGCCGAACTGCTCGACGAACCCGGTGTACCGGGCGGCCAGGTCGTCGAGGTCCCAGGCCCGGCCGGCGAACCGGCGGACGTCCAGCGCGGCCGACGGCCGGCCGAGCAGTAGCCCGGCGTGCTCGGTGACGTCGAGCTCGCCGAGCAGGGCGAGCACCTCGGCCTCGCGGTCGTGCGGGGCGATCCAGGTGCCGTCCTGATAGGGCCCGAAGCCGAGGAACCGCAGCCGCCGGACCAGGCGTTCCCGGGCTTGGCGGCGGCTCTCCGGGATGCTCTGCCACAGCACGGTCCACTCGCCCGCGGCGCGCTCGCGGCGGCCGAGGGAGAAGATCCGCCGGTCGCCGTCGGCGAGCAGGGCGATGCTGCGCCGGGTCAGCGAGTAATGCACGGTGCGGCCTTCGCGGTGCCGCTGCAGCAGGCCGCGGCGCACCAGGCGGGTCAGCGCGATGCGGGCCGCGCCGTCGGAGAAGCCCAGCTCGGCGAGCACCGCGACCAGGCCGCCCGACCACACCCGGCGGGTTTCGCGCGGGTGCACGTAGCTGCCCAGCAACGTCACGACCAGGTCCTGGGGACCGGTTTCGAAGGCGTCGACGGGCATGGGCGCAACTCTATACACCTCAGGCCGCTGCGGTGTAGCTTGATTTGCGTGACGTACTTCGCGGACCTCACCTCCCGGCAGGTCGCCGCCCTCGCGGACGGCCCGCGCGTGCCGGTGCTGCTGCTCCCGCTGGGTGCGATCGAGCCGCACGGGCCGCACGCGCCGCTGGGCACGGACCCGCTGATCTCCCGCGGGATGTGCGAGCGCGCGGCCGAGCGGCTGGCCGCCGACGACGATGTCCACGTGCTGGTGCTGCCCGAGGTCCCCTACGGCGTCACGCGGTTCGCGACCGGGTTCGCCGGCGGCGTCCACATCGGCGAAGAGACGCTGCACGCCTTGCTGGTGGACATCGGGGCCGCGCTGATCGGCCAGCGGTTCCGCCGGATCCTGCTGGTCAACAACCACTTCGAGCCCGCGCACCTGGTCACGCTGCGGCGGGCGGTGGAGACGCTCAACTTCGCCTACGACGGGCGCGCGGCGTTGCTCGACCTGGTCCGGCGGCGGCACGCGGCGCGGCTGACCGAGGAGTTCCGGTCGGGCGAGTGCCACGCCGGGCGGTACGAGACGTCGCTGGTGCTGGCCGACCGGCCCGAACTGGTGGACCAGCCGCTGATGCGGACGCTGCCGCACGTGCCGGTGAGCCTGGCTTCGGCCCCGTCCGACGGCGGCTTCCTCGAAATGGGGATGACCGACGCGTACTGCGGGAAGCCCGCCGAGGCGACTCCGGAAGAAGGCGCCGAGACTTTCTCGACGTTGACCGACCTGCTGGTGGAAGCGATCCGGGAGCTGGCCCGTGAGTGAGCCGTTCAACCTCGCCACGCACTTCCTCGACCGGCACGTGGCTTCGGGCCGCGGCGCGCGAACGGCGTTGCTCGTCGGGGACCGCTCGGTCAGCTACGCGGCGCTGGCGGGGCTGGCCAACCGCGCCGGGCACGTGTTCCGAGACGCCGGTGTCCGAAGAGGACAGCGGGTCCTGCTGGCGCTGAGCGACGGCGAGGAGTTCGTCGCGGCCTGGTACGGCGCCCAGAAGATCGGCGCGGTCACCGCCGAGGTCTACCCGTTCCTGCAGCCCAAGGACTACGCGTACTACCTCGGCTACACCGAAGCCGTCGCGGTGCTCGCCGACGCGGTCACGCTGCCCGCGTTGCGCACGGCCGGCGCCCGGAACCTGCTGGTCACCGGGGTTCCCGAGAGCGAGCTGCTCCCCGGCGAACGTCCCTTCCGGACGTTGCTCGACGCCGCGCCGGACACGCTGGACGCCGCACCGACCACTGTGGACGACATCGGGATCTGGAAGTTCACCACCGGCAGCACCGGCGCGCCCAAGGCGTGCGTGCACCCGTTGCGCAGTCCCAAGGAGAGCTTCGAACGGTACGCCGTCGAAGTCCTCGGTCTCCGCGAAGACGACCGCGTTCTCGCCGTGCCCAAGCTGTTCTTCGGTTACGCGCGCGACCTCGTGGCGTTGTTCCCGTTCGGCGTCGGCGCCGCCGGTATCGCGTTCCCCGAGCGCAGCACCGCCGACCTGATCTTCGAGCTGATCGCCCGGCACCGGCCGACGGTGCTGGTCAACGTGCCGACCATGATGAGCGCGATGGTCGCCCAACCGGCCGCGGCGGAGCAGGACCTGAGCTGCCTGCGGATGACGACGTCGGCGGGCGAGGCGCTGCCCTCGGAGCTGCACCGGAAGTGGGACGCGGCCTTCGGCGTGCCGGTCGTCGACGGCATCGGCTCGTCCGAGGCCTACCACATCTACCTGTCGAACCGGCCGGGACAGGCCCGCGCCGGCACCCTCGGCACGGCCGTCCCCGGCTACACCGCCGAGGTCGTCGACGAGCTGGGGAACCCGTTGCCCGACGGCGAAATCGGGCCGCTGCGGGTGACCGGGCCGACGATCGCGCTGGAGTACTTCGGCGACCCGGAGAAGTCCGCGCGCACGTTCGACGGCGACACGCTGACCTCCGGCGACCTCTTCAGCAGGTCCGGCGGGTACTTCCGCCACCACGGCCGCGCCGACGCGCTGCTCAAGGTCGGCGGCGTGTTCGTCGCGCCCGGCGAGATCGAGGACTGCCTGCTCGGCCACGGGTCGGTGGTGGACTGCGCGGTCGTCGGGCACGAGACCGACGGCCTGGTCGTGCCGCGCGCGTACGTCGTGGTGCGGGAACCGGTGTCCGCGGCCGAGCTGAAGGACCACGCGAAAGCCCACCTGGCCAAGCACAAGTACCCCCGCGAGGTGGTGTTCGTGACCGAACTTCCCCGTACCGCCAACGGAAAGCTCGACCGGCGCGCACTGGCGGCCCGCCCGTGAGCCGCCTGGTCGTGGTCACCGGCGGCACCCGCGGCATCGGCGCGGCGATCGCCGCGCGGTTCCGCTCGCTCGGCGACACCGTGCTGGCGCCCGGCAGCGCCGAGTGCGACGTCACCGACGAAGCGGCCGTCACCGCGTATTTCGCGGCGGCGGGCCCGGTGGACGTGCTCGTCAACAACGCCGGGATCTCTTCCAGCGCCCCGGCCGCCCGGACCACTTCGGACGATTGGCACCGCCAGCTCGAAGTCAACGCCACGGGCGCGTTCTTCTGCACCCGAGCGGTTTTGCCCGGGATGCGCGAGCGCGACCGCGGCCGGATCGTCACGGTCGCTTCGACGGCCTCGCACGTCGGCTACCGCTACACGGCCGCCTACACGGCGTCGAAGCACGCGGCGCTGGGTCTCGTGCGCGCGGTGGCGGCGGAGCTGGCCGGCACCGGCGTCACGGCGAACGCGGTGTGCCCGGCGTTCGTCCGCACCGACATGACGGCGTCCTCGGTGGCCCGCATCCGGGAACGCACGGGCCGGTCGCCCGACGACGCCGAAGCGGCGCTGGCGGCGGCGTCCCCGCTCGGCCGGCTGCTCGAACCTTCGGAGGTGGCGTTCGCCGTCTCCTTCCTGGCGGCCCCGGAAGCCGCCGCGATCAACGGCCAGACCCTCGTACTCGACGGCGGAGGAATCCAGTCATGAGCCCGTTCCGCGCGACCGCACCGCTGACGAAGGAGTGGGCGCACTTCGAGTTCACCGTGGACAGCGGGGTCGCCACGGTCACCTTCACCCGGCCCGAAAAGCTGAACGCGCTGACCTTCGACGTCTACGCCGACCTGCGCGACCTCGTCCTGGAGCTGCCGCAGCACGAAGACGTCCGGGTGCTGGTGATCACCGGGCAGGGCCGCGGCTTCTGCTCCGGTGGCGACGTCGAAGAGATCATCGGCGAGCTGCAGAAGTTCGAGACGGCGGAGCTGCTGGAGTTCACGCGCATGACGGGCGCGGTGGTGAAAGCCCTGCGCGAGTGCCCGATCCCGGTGATCGCCGCGGTCAACGGCGTCGCGGCGGGCGCGGGTTCGGTGATCGCGCTGGCGAGCGACTTCCGCCTGCTGGCCGAGTCGGCGAAGTTCGCGTTCCTGTTCACGAAGGTCGGGCTGGCCGGCGCGGACATGGGTTCGGCGTACCTGCTCCCCCGCCTGGTCGGGCTCGGCCGCGCGACGGAACTGCTGATCCTGGGCGACAAACTCCCGGCCGCCCGTGCGCTGGAGATCGGCCTGGCGTCCCAAGTGGTCCCGGACGCCGAACTGGCGTCGACGGCGTCGGCGCTGGCTCGCCGGCTGGCGGACGGCCCGGCGCTGGCGTACGCGACGACGAAGGTGCTGCTGACCCGCGAACTGGACATGGACCTGGGCAGCGCGATCGAGCTGGAAGCGATCACGCAGGCGCTGCTGATGACGGCGAAGGACCACAAGGAGTTCTACGCGGCCTGGTCGGCGGGCCGCGAGCCGCGGTGGACGGGCCGCTAGAGCAGTTCTTCGACGAGCGCGCCGGCCAGGTCCTGGTCCGACCCGATCAGTGCACTGTAGACGATCGGGCCGAACAGCGCGTCCAGCAAGGCATCGGGGCCGAGGCGCGGGGAGATCTCGCCCGCGTCGATCGCGCGCGTGATCAGCTCGCGTTCTCGCTCTCGGCGTGGGCCGAGGTAGCGCTCCTGGAAGCTCGCCGCCGTGGCCGGGTCGTGCTGGGACTGGGCGAGCAGCGTCAGCAGGACCTTGCCCGCCGGGTCGCCGGTGACGAAGCCGGCGAAGGCGTGCAGGTATTCGCGGAGCCCCTTTTCCGGGACCGGCAAGCGCTTGGCGGTGTCCTCGATCAGCGTGTCGAGCAGGATCTCGACCTTCGACGGCCACCAGCGGTAGATCGTCTGCTTGGCGACGCCGGCCTCGCGCGCGATCGCCTCGATGGTCAGCCCGCCGAACCCGTGCTCGACGAGCAGGTCGTCGGCGGCGTGCAGCACCGCGAGACGCGCGGTTTCGTCGCGCCGGTTGCCGGAGCGGGCCCTGGGCGGAGTGGGCATGCGGCCACGATAGCGTGCTACTGTCTAGACGCAACGTCGCGTCTAGACAAATGAGGTTCCCCATGTCCGAAGCACTCGTCATCGGCGCCTCCCGCGGCCTCGGCCTGGTCCTGTCCCGCGAGCTGACCCGCCGCGGCTGGCAGGTCACGGCCACCACCCGCGGCGACGCTCCCCCGGACCTGACCGTCGAAACCCTGGAGATGACCGACCCGGCGCAGCTGGCCGCCCTGCGCGCGCGGCTGAGCGGCAGACGGTTCGACCTGCTGTTCGTGAACGCGGCCGTCGACCGCGGCAACCTGGCGATCGGCGAGGTGCCGACGGAGGTGTTCACCGAAGTGATGATCACCAACGCGTTGAGCCCGGTGCGGGTGCTGGAAGCCTTGCGCGAACTGGTCGTCCCGGGCGGGACGGTCGCGGTGATGTCGTCCGAGCAGGGCAGCATCACGCTCAACACCGAACCCGGCTACGAGCTGTACAAGGCCAGCAAGGCCGCGCTCAACCAGCTGATGCGCAGCTACGCGACCCGGTACGAAGGTGACGGGCACACGAAGCTGCTGATCGACCCCGGCCACAACCGGACGCGTCTCGGCGGCCCGGACGCGCCGCTGGCGCCGGAGGAGTCGATCCCTTCGGTGGTCGACGTTCTCGAGACCCAGGCGGGCAAGCCCGGACTGCGGTTCCTGGACCGGCACGGGGAAACCGTGCCGTGGTAATCACCCCGCGGCGGCGGTGACCGCGACCGCGTTCTCCTCCAGGGAGCCGAAGTACAGCTGCCCCCGCCACTCGCGGACGCCCACCAGCATGTGGAAGCCGTCGATCTCGCCGCGCAGTTCGCGGACCACCTTGCCGTCGGCCGCCACTCCCAGCACGCCCACCTCGCGGCCCGGGCTGGGCTGCAGTGACGTCGGCAGCCGGCGGACACCCGCGCGGAGAAACGCCGGCAGGCGGCGCACCACGTCCAGCGCCGCCACCTTCGGCGAAGCCTGCGTGATCCAGATCAGCCCGTCCGTGCCCGTCGAAATGTTGTCCGGGAAGCCCCACAGGCCGTCGACGAGGACGTCGGCACGACCGTCCGGAAGGGACACCCGTGACACCCGGCACGCTCCCGTTTCGGCCACGGCCACAAAGGACTCGTCCGGGGCCAGTGCCACGCCGTTCGCGAACTGGAGGCCGTCCAGGAGCAGGTCGATCGAGCCGTCCGGGGAGCGGCGCAGCAGTCGGCCGCCCGCGGTCTGCTCGATCAGGTCGTCGCGCCAGTTGTCGATGCCGAAGCGGCGGGACGAGTCCGTGAAGTACACGGTCCCGTCCGCGGCCACCGCCGCGTTGTTGCAGAACACGAAGTCCAGGCCCAGCGCGGAAGTCGCCAGGACCGACGGCGTCCCACCGGCAAGGGGGACGACCAGCAGGCCGGCGCGGGCGTCGCAGATCAGGAGCTCGTCCTCGCCGTACAACTCGAGCCCCAGCGGACGGCCGCCGGTGTCGGCGAGGACGTCGATGCGGCGGCCGTCCGGGGACAGGCGCAGGATGCGGCCGTCGTCGACGCCGGTGTAGATCCGGCCTTCCGCGTCGACCACGACGTCTTCCGGGCCGTGGCCGTTGACCGGGTGGATCGTGACCTCGCCGAACCGCATCGAACGTCTCCTACCGGTAGGTGAGCAGCGAAGCCGCGTCGGCCTCGAAGTGCGGGTGTTCGTTGAACGACAACAGGGTGACGCCGCCGCGGCCGGACACGAGCTTCGTGATGCCGCCGTTGACCGTGACGCGGTTGAGCTTCAACAGCCCGGCTTCGGGCGTGCCCATCAGCAGGCCGCAGACGGTGGCGATCACGCCGCCCGAGGTGAACACGAGCGCGTGCTCCCCCTTGCCGAGGGACGCCACCAGGTCTTCGAGCGCGGCACGGCAGCGGGCGAGGAACGCGGGCCACGTCTCGGCGCACGGCCCGCCGGTGCCCGCCGACGTCCACGCGGTCAGCGCCGCGTCGAGCACCCCTTGGTACGACCGGGAATCCTCCTGCGGCGCGCCACCGGCGTGGTGGCGCGCGATGTCGACGTGGTCGTACTCGTTCCAGCGCGGGTCCTCGACCACCGGGACGTCGCTGCCCAGCACCTTGAGCGCGGTCGCCGCGGTGTCCCGCTGCCGCGCCAGCGTGCCCGAGCGGATCTGCGTGAAGGAGACGGCGCGGCGCAGCAGTTCCGCACCGACCACTGTGGACTGCTCGAAGCCCTGCGGGGACAGTGCGTCGTAGTCGGCCGCGCCGAACGACGCCTGGCCGTGCCGGACCAGGTAGATCGCGCCCACTACACGCTTCCCTTCGCGATGATTTCCCGGCAGCGCCAGTCCAGGTAGCCGACGAACTGCCAGAAGTCCTTGAACGCCGGGTTGCGCGTGGCGCCCTCCCGGTAGCGCCGGTACAGCTGCTGCAGCACCGCCGCGAGCCGGAACAGGCCATAGACCTCGTAGAACCGCCAGTCGCCCACGGCCAGCCCGGTCTTCTCCGCGTACCGCGCGACGAACTGCTCGCGCGTGAAGGTCCCCGGCAGGTGCGTCGGCTGGCGGCGGCTCGCCTTCATGACGTCGTCGTCATCGGCCTGGACCCAGTAGGCCAGCATGCTGCCCAGCTCCATCAGCGGGTCGCCGAGGGTGGCCATCTCCCAGTCCAGCACGCCGGTGATGTTCAGCGTCCGCGGGCCGTCCAGCACCAGGTTGTCGAGCCGGTAGTCGTTGTGGATCAAGCAGATCTTCACCTCGGCCGGCTGGTTCTCCGCCAGCCACGCGCGCACCTCGGCGAAGTCGCCGACGTTGTCCGTGCGCGCCGCGGCGAACCGGTCCGACCAGCCGCGGATCTGGCGCTCGACGTACCCCGCGCCCTTGCCGAGGTCGGCCAGCCCGGCCTTCCCGACGTCGACGGCGTGCAGGTCGACCAGCCGGTCCACGACCTTGCCGGACAGCTCGCGCGCCTGGTCCGCGCTCAGTTCGAGACCTTCGGGCAGGTCGCCGCGCAGGATCAGGCCGTCGAGCTTCTCCATGACGTAGAAGTCGCCGCCGAAGAGGCTCTCGTCGTCGCCGAAGGCCAGCATCCGCGGCACGTAGGGGAACACCGGCTCCAGCGCGTGCTGCACCCGGTACTCGCGCCGCATGTCGTGCGCCGACGCGGCCTTGTGCCCGGCCGGCGGGCGGCGCAGGATCAGCTCGCGGTCCGGGTAGGTCAGCAGGTAGGTCAGGTTCGACGCGCCGCCGGGGAACTGCCGGACGCCCGGCGGCTCGCCGCCGAGCCCCTCGACCTTCGTCGTCAGCCAGGCGTGCACCGCGGCGACGTCGAAGGCGTCTTCCTCGCGCACCTCGACGGTGCTCATGCGAACTTCCGCAGGATCGCGGCCGGCACCACGCGCATCGCGAGGCTCAGCGGCACCCAGGGCCACGCCGGGACGTAGGCGCGGGCCCGCTCGGCTTCGATCGCCTTGACCAGCGCCCTGGCCCCGTTCTCGGCCTTGGCGAGCAACGGGTTGCGGCCGATCCGGTCGTTCATCTCCGACTCGATGTAGCCCGGCCGGACGTCGGTGACGGTGATGCCCTTGCGCTTGAGCTCCAGCCGGGTGCCGTCGACGAACGCGGAGATCCCGGCCTTCGAAGCGGCGTAGGCGGTGAGGTTGCCCGGCAGCCCGCGGATGGCGCTGAACGAGGAGACCACCGCCAGGTGCCCGGCGCCCTGGTCCCGGAAGATCCCGGCGGCGGCTTCGATCTGCGCCGCCGCCGCGACGAAGTTGACCTCGAGGGTCTGGCGGTTGGCGTCGAACCGGCCCTTCCCGACCGGCTGCCCCTTCCCGAGCCCGGCGTTCACAATCACCCGGTCGAGGGACCCCAGCTCGGCGCGGAACTCCTCGAAGACGGCGAACACGCGGTCGTGCTCGGTGACGTCGAGGGTGCGCGTGACGACCTTGACCCCGGGGTGGGCTTCCTCGAGCTCCTTGGCCAGGGCTTCGAGCCGCTCGGTGCGTCGCGCGCACAGGGCCAGGTTGCGCCCCTTCGCCGCGAACCGGCGGGCCATCCCCTCGCCCAACCCGCTGCTGGCGCCGGTGATCAGGATGTTCTTCCGGAGCGTCATGGATCGGATGCTACCCGTTGGTAATAAGACCGGTGGCCCGGCGCTGGGGGCGTCGCCGGGCCACCGGTCATCGCGCGGCCACACCGGCCGGTCGCACAACGCGGCCGGGTGAACCGGAGCCGTTGTCCACGGCTTCTCGGCCGGCGCCCGGGTGGTCCGTGAGGGGGGAGGCGGGGCCACCGGCGCAGGCAAGTCATACAAGCGTGTCCGGCCTGGCCGGGGCAATGGTTCACAGTTGCCAGTACTAGCCCGTTCGCCCCAGCGGACCGCCCGGCGAAGAGGGACGCGGCCGGGGCGGGGAATCCTGCTAACGTGCTCCGTGTCGGGGATCGTCGGGGGACGGCACGGGGCGGATCGGCAATGGCGGGCAGCACGGCGGGCGACGAGAACGGGCGTACCGCGTTCGCCACGCAGCTGCGTGCGGCCATCGCGACGAGCGGGCTGTCCCTGGACCGGATCCAGGCCCGGCTGCGGGCGCGCGGGGTCGTCGTCAGCGTCACCGCCCTCAGTTATTGGCAGTCCGGCAAGCGCCAGCCCGAGCGGCAGAGCTCGCTCTCGGCCGTCCGTACGCTGGAAGAGATCCTCGACGTCCCGGCGGGCGCGCTGCTCGGCCTGCTGCCCCCGCCCCGGCCCCGCGGCGGCGCCGGGAAGCGCCAGGCGGGCGGCGAGCCGATGTCGTTCCCGCGCGAGGTGCTGCAGCCGTTGCTGGACAAGGTCGGCGCCCCGAACGCGCTGGAGCGCCAGCTCCCGCTGAAACTGGTCGGGCTGCACGACCTGTGCGACATCGCCGCGGACGGCGGCCAGCGCGCGGTGACGGCCCGCGCGGTGTTCCAGGCGGTCTCGGACGGCCAGGACCGCTGGCTCCTGGTGTACACCCAGGACGACCCGGCGGCGGGCGCCCCGGAGCTGCACGCGGTCCGCAACTGCCGCGTCGGCCGCGCCGAGGTCGACGAGGCCCACGGCCTGATCGTCGCCGAGCTCCTCTTCGACCAGCCGATCAACCGCGGCGAGACGCACTTGATCGAGTACACGCTGACCAACGGCGGGCCGCCGTACCCGGAGTGCCGCAACACCCACTACCGCGAGTTCCGCCGCCCGGTGCGGGAGTACCTGCTGGAGGTCCGGTTCGCGCCGGGAACGGCGCCGGAGCGCTGCTGGCAGTACTCGCACAACGGCTCGGCGGGCTCGCTGGCCCGCCGTCAGCTGAAGCTCGACGGCGGCGACGGGGTGCACGCCGTGGCACTGGACTTCGGGCCCGGGGTGTTCGGGATCGACTGGGATTGACCCGATCGGCAGGCGCGGACGTCAGGAAAGCTTGGTGCGCAACACCTTCCCGGTCGCGTTGCGCGGCAGCTCGTCGAGGAACTCGACGTCCCGCGGCACCTTGTACCGCGCCAGGTTCGCCTTGACGTAGTCGCGGAGTTCGTCGGCGTCCGGTGAAACCCCGTCCGCCAGCACCACGAACGCCTTCAGCCGCTGGCCGAACTCCGGGTCCTCGACGCCGATCACCGCCGCCTCGAGGACGTCTTCGCGCTCCACCAAGAGGTTCTCCACCTCGATCGGGAACACGTTCTCGCCGCCGGAGACGATCATCTCGTCGTCGCGGCCGTCGATGAACAGCAGGCCGTCCTCGTCGAAGTGGCCGACGTCGCCGCTGGACAGCAGGCCGTCGATGATCTCCTTGTGGCGGCCGTCGGTGTAGCCGCCGAAGCTGAGGCCGCTGCCCACGAAGACGCGGCCGGTCACGTGCGGCTCGGTGATGCGGCGGCCGGCCGGGTCGTACAGCGCCACCTTGCAGCCGACCGGCGCGCGGCCGACCGTGCCCGGGGCCTTCCGCCAGTCCTCCGGCGTCGCGACCGTCGCCACCGCGACCTCGGTCGAGCCGTACAGGTTGTGCACCACCGGCCCGAACGCCTCGTTCGCGCGGTTGCCCAGGTCCGGCGACAGCGCCGAGCCGGCCACGAAGATGATCCGCAGCGACGACGTGTCGTACTTCTCGCGGGTTTCCTTCGGCAGGTCGACGATCCGCTGCAGCATCGTCGGCACCAGCACGAGCGCGGTGCACTTGTGCTCGGCGACGCCGCGCAGCGCCTCCTCCGGGGTGAACTTGCGGCGCATCACGACCGTCGAGCCGAGCGCGAAGGAGAGGATGAACTGCGAGAGCCCGGTGCCGTGGAACAGCGGTGCGCCCATGTACGTGGCCTCGTTGGACCGCAACGGGATCCGGTCGAGGAACTGCGCCGACGCCAGCGCCGACGTGTGCGGCCGCGGCGCGCCCTTCGGGGTGCCGGTCGTGCCGCTGGTGAGCAGGACGAACCCGCCCGGCTTGGCCGGCGCGGGCCACGGCCGGTCGTCGGTGCTCGCGATGATCTCGCTCAGCACCGGTACGTCCCGGCCGGTCAGGTCGCTGTCCGGGTCGACCCAGGCGAGGTAGCGGCCGACGCCCTCGGGCATCGCGTCGAGCAGGCCGGTGAACTCCTGGTCGTAGATCAGCGCGGTGACGCCTTCGCGCTTGGCGACGTCGGCCAGCTGCGGCTTCGCGAACCCGGTGTTCATCAGCAGCAGGCGGACGCCGAGCTTGCCCGCCGCCGCCATCGTGAGGACCAGGCCGCGGTGGTCGCGGCACAGCGCGGCCACGACCTGGCCCGGCTCGATGCCGCGGTGCGACCACGCCCTGGCCAGCGCGTTCGACTGGTCGTCGAGCTGCTTGTAGGTGAGCGGCCCGAGCTCGTCGACGATGCCAACGGCGGTCGGGTCGCGGCGCGCGGAGATGTGGTTCGCGCCGGCGAACGGCCCGAACTTGCGGATCGCGACCAGCGAGCGGACCCCCTCGTCGAGCCGGGGGAAGGGGACGAGCCCCGCGCGCCGCATCACGTCGACGCTGCGGGCCGTCTCGGCCACCTTGTCCGCCACCTGCGTGGCGAGCTCGACCAGGCTCATCCAGGCACCTCCATCGCTGCGGGGAAGAGAGCCCACGCCGACGGCGGGCGTACCGGCGGTATGGGAGCTACTGGAGAGTAAACCAACGTAGGCCGAACGCACCACCCGCGAGCGCGCGGAAACTGTCGGTGTCATCTGGGGCTTCGCCCCAGGACGGGGGCTCCGCCACCCGAACCCCGAAAAATGTCGGTGGTGGTCGGCACAATGTCTTCGTGCAGGTGATCGCGGGTCGTGAGGAGGACGGGAGCTTCACCGTGCACACGTCGTCGTCGACGGTGACGGGGCTGGACGAAGCGGGTTTCGCCAGGTCGGCGCGCGAACTGGAGGCGTCGCTGGAGCCCCGGTGGGTGTTCCCCTCGGCGGAGTCGACGTACCCGGTGCTCGTCGCGGCCGGGGTGCGGGTGCGGCGCTGCTACGACGTCGCGCTGGCGGAGGGGCTGCTGCTGGCGTATGAGGGCGCGGACGGGCAGTCGCGGAGCCTGCGCGCGGCCTGGGCCAGGGCGAACGGCGAGGAAGCGCCGCCGGACTCGACCGCCGTCGAGCTGGCGCAGCCGACGCTGTTCGACACGCGGGTGCCGACGCTGCCGGAGGGCGTGACGGTGGTCACGGCGGTCCGGCGCGTGCTGGCCGAGCAGGAGCGGCGGGTGGCCGCGACCGGGCACCCCGACCGGATGCGGCTGCTGCTGGCCGCCGAGTCGGCGAGCGCGCTGGCCGCCGTGGAGATGTCGGCCGACGGGCTGCCCTGGCGGGCTGACCTGCACGAGGCGCTGCTGGTCTCCCGGCTCGGCCCGCGGGTGCGGCCCGGCGAGCGGCCGAAGGTACTGGTGGAGCTGGCGGCGAAGATCAGCGAGGCGTTCGGCGGACGGCCGGTGAACCCGGACTCGCCGCCGAGCGTGGTCCGCGCGCTGGCGCGAGCCGGCATCGAGGTCCCGGCGGCGCGGAAGTACCTGCTCAAGGGCATCGACCACCCGGCGGTCGGGCCGCTGCTGGAGTACAAGGAGCTCTCGCGGCTGTACACGGCGAACGGGTGGGCGTGGCTCGAGGAGTGGGTCGCCGACGGGCGGTTCCGGCCGCACTACGTCGTGGGCGGGGTGGTGTCCGGGCGCTGGGCCAGCCGGGGCGGCGGCGCGCTGCAGATCCCGAAGGTGCTGCGCACCTGCGTCCGAGCCGATCCGGGCTGGAAGCTGGTGGTGGCCGACGCCGCCCAGCTGGAGCCCCGGGTGCTCACGGCGTTGTCGGGCGACCGGCGCCTGGCCGATGTCGCGGCGGCGACGGACCTGTACGCGCGGCTGGGCGAGGCGCTGTTCTCGGGCGCCCGCTGGGTCCCGGCAGCCGACGACGACCGCGACGACCGGGCGCGGGCGAAGATCGCGATGCTGTCGGCGATGTACGGCGGCACGTCCGGCGAAGCGGGCCCCCTGCTCGCGTTGCTGCGCCAGCGGTTCCCGGACGCGGTGTCCTATGTGGAGCACGCGGCCCAGGCGGGCGAACGCGGCGAGCGGGTCCGCTCCCGGCTGGGCCGCACGTCCCCGGCTCCGTCGGCGGCGTGGCGCGCGCTCACCGGCGGGCTGGCTTCGGACGAAGCGGGGGAGCTGAAGGCCCGCCGAGCCTCCCGCGGCTGGGGCCGGTTCACGCGCAACTTCGTCGTCCAGGCCAGCGCGGCCGACATGACGGCGGTCATGCTGGCGACGCTGCGGCAGCGCCTCCCGTCCCCCGCGCACCTGGTGTTCTTCCAGCACGACGAGGTCATCGTCCACACCCCGGCCGAGCTGGCGGCGGAGGTGACGACGGCGATCACGGACAGCGTGGCGGAGGCGGCGCGAATGCTCTTCGGCCCGGCCTGCCCGGTGCGGTTCCCGCTGCACATCGCCCCGGTGGACACCTACGCCGACGCGAAGTGAGCCGTGCCGGTCATCCCGGCACGGCTCCCGCACCTCAAGGGAACATCGAAAGCGGCTGCGTCACGACGTCCTGGTTCGGCAGGGTCCGGCCCGGGTTGCCGCGGAAGTCGGTCCAGCACGGGTACAGCCGGAAGTCGGCGCCGACCGCGGCCGCGGTGTAGTCGCCGATGAACACGCCCTGGAGCTCCTTCCCGGTGACCGCGCCGGCCGCCACGAACTGCACCTGCGGGTTCGACGTCTGCGTGGTGATCCGCCGGATCGGGGCCGTGCCGGCCCCGTCGCCCCACCCGGTGGCGTAGGCGTAGTCCAGGCCGATGCCGTGCGGGTCGTAGGCGCGCGTGTAGAAGGTGACCGCCACGCGTCCGGCCAGCGCGGCGACGGCTGGGAACACCTCGTCGGCGCCCGTGCCGATCTTCACCGGCGCCGACCAGCCGTGCCGGCCGTCGGAGCCGCTCAGGAAGGCGTCCCCGTCCGTCTTGACCGACTCGCCGTCGCGGTAGGTGCCGTGGCGGTCGTCGGCCCAGGTCACCCAGAGGTGGTCGGTCACCCGGTCGTACGCCAGCTGCGGGAAGCTGTTGACCCGGAAGTTTTCCCCGGTCAACGCGTTGTTGGCGACGCCTTCGTCGACCGGGAAGTCGAAGTCGAGCCCCACCTCGGCGTGCCGGAAGGTCCGGCCGCCGTCACGCGAAGTCGCCACGACGATGGCGTCGTGGTCGGCCGGCCGGTCGCACGCCGCCGTGGCGCACACCGACGTCTCGTAGGCGATCTGGAGCGTCCCGTCGCGGGTGACCACCGGGTTCGACCCGCTGCCGAACGGCGTGATGCCGCCCGGGAAGCCGGTCAACGACGGCGAAACACGGCGCGCCGGCGACCACGTCCGGCCGAAGTCGCCGGACTTCGACAGCACGATCGGCGATTCGACGAAGTTGCCGGCGGCGTCGTAGGTGAACTGCGTCCAGGTGACGTACACCGTGCCCGACACGGGGTCGGCGGCGATCCACTCCTTGTCGTTGAAGATGTTCGCGGGCGTCGGGGTGCCGGCCGGCGTGACGCCGTCGAGGTGCAGGATCGCCGGGTCGCCGAAGCTGCGCCCGCCGTCGTGCGACACCGACACGGCGATGCCGCTGGCCTGCTGCTGGTCGTCCGGGACCGCGGCCCGGCTGAAGACGAGCGTCGAGTAGTAGACGGTGTTGTGCGGTCCGAACGCGATGGCCGGGTCGCCCGCCGCGTCCATGTACGACAGTGGCGCGGCCGCCCCGGTCGGGAAGTCCAGGTGCGGCAGCCGAACGTTCGCCCAGGTCTTGCCGCCGTCGAACGAGGTGTAGGCGAAACCGCCGGAGTCGTTGCGAGACTCGCGGGTGTTGTAGAGCCGGTAGTCGTTGGACCCGGCGACGATGTTGCGCGGGTTCTCGGGGTTGACGGCGATGGTCGTTTCGTTCTGGGCGGTGCTGCAGCCGGTCTGGCTGCCGGTCGGCACGATGGTGTCGCCGTCGATGACGTCGCGGTTGGGCACCAGCGGCCGGTACGGGTTCGGCTTGCCGATGTAGGTCTGGCAGAGCGCGGACAGCGCGGGGTCGTCGCCGTCCTCCTCTTCCCCCTCGGCGAAACGTTCTTTGAGCAACGGGTTCGGCACGTCGTGCCGCGGCTCGGCGGCTTGCGCGGCCGGGGCGAGCACGACGGCGAGCGGCAAGAGGAGAGCGGTGAGCGTGGCGAAGATTCTTCGCTTGGCGGACGAAACACCCAAGGACATCGGACGGTCCTTTCCCAGGAGGGTCTCCGGCCGGACCAGGCTTCTCGCGTGCCCGCACCCGGTCAACCGACGGAAGTCCGGAGCCGGACAAACCGCACTTCCGGTAGCCTGAACGGCGATGATCGACTACGGGCTCGACCTCTCCGCGGTACCGCGCGAACGCGCACTCCAGGACCTGGTGGCCGAGGGCGACGAGCTCGACGCCCTGGTCTCGACGGAGCCCGACTGGTCCCGGCCGACCCCGGCCGAAGGCTGGACGATCGCGCACCAGCTCGCCCACCTCGCCGCGGCCGACGCCAACGTGCTCACCGCCATCCGCACGCCCGAAGCCTTCGACGTCGTGCCGAAGGACGCCGACCTCGATGCCGCGGCGGGCGCCGCCGAACCGCGGCCGGAGCTGCTCGAACGCTGGCGCGGCGGCCGGGCCGAACTCGCGGACGCGCTCGGCGACGTGCCGCTGGACCACACCTTCCCCTGGTTCGGCTCGCAGGTCACCGCGGTCCTGATGGTGCCGCTCCGGCTGATGGAAACCTGGGCGCACGGCCAGGACGTCTTCGACGCGCTCGGCGTCGTGCACCGGCCCACCGGGCGGCTCCGGCACGTCGCCGCCTTGGGCGTCGCCGGGCGGGAGCTGTCGTTCTCCGCGGCGCAGTCGCCGATGCCGGGCGAGCCGTTCCGCGTCGAGCTCACCGGTCCCGGCGGCGAGCTCTGGACCTGGGGTCCCGAAGACGCCGCGCAACGCGTGCAGGGCAGCGCGCTCGACTTCTGCCTCCGGGTCACCCACCGCCGGTCCCGCGCCGAAACCGGCCTCACCGCGGTCGGCGAAGACGCGGACGAGTGGCTCGACATCGCGCGCGTCTTCCTCTGAGACCGGGGCTCACGCCAGGGCGTCGTCGATCGCCTTCGTGATCCGCTTCAGCGACACCGGGTGGGCCGTCCCCAAGGTCTGCGCGAAGAACGAAACCCGCAGCTCCTCGATCATCCACCGCACCTCGCGCAACGCCGGGGACGACGTGCCCGGCGGCAGCGAGGCCAGCGCGTCGGCGTACTCGGCCTGGATCCACGCGACGTCGGCGGTGCGCTGCAGGTCGCGCGTCGGCTCCGTGGGCAGCTTCTCCAGCCGGCGCGAGATGCCCTGCAGGTAACGCACGAGGTTCCGCAGCCGCGAGGCACCCGTCTCCGTCACGAAACCCGGGTAGATCAGCGCGGCGAGCTGCGCGCGGATGTCGGCGAGCGACTCCGCGGGACCGCGCGTGGCCGGCAGCAGGACCTCGACGTCGTTCGCCGCGCGGAGGATCTTCTCGACGTCCGTCAGCACGCCGAGGACCTCGGGGTGCAGGCCGGCGCGGACCTTCTCCAGCAGCACCTTGAACCCGGTCTCGTCCCAGACCGGGCCGCCGCCGGCGGTCATCAGCGCGTCCACCGCGCAGTCGACGCAGTCTTCGAGCAGGGCCGCGACGCTGCCGTGCGGGTTGCGGTTCAGCACCAGCTTCGAGGAGTTGGACAGCGACCTCGTGATGAACTTCATCGGCGAGTTCAGGTTCAGCCGCAGCATCCGCCGCGTGCCCGACCACATCGCATGAGCCTGCTGGCCCGGGGTGTCCAGCATGCGCACCGCCACCGACGCACCTTCGTCGACCAGTGCCGGGTACGCCTTGACGTCGTGGCCGCGCTGGGTCGACTCGAACACCTTCGGCAGCGAGCCGAACGACGGTTTCGTCAGCCCGGCCTTCTCCAGCGTGTTGGCCGCCTTCGAGATCGTCTCGCGGACCTTCGGGGCCAGCTGCCGCTGCAGCGCTTCGACGTCCTTGCCCTCGGCCACCTTCTTGCCGCGCTCGTCGACCACGCGGAACGTCGTCTTCAGGTGCTCCGGCACCGACGAAAGGTCCCAGTCCGCGTACGGCACCGTGATCCCGCGCAGCGCCCGGAGCTCGCGCCCGAGCACCTCCAGCAGCGGACCGTCCGAAGGGGACACTCGCGAAAGGACGTACTTGGCCGTGTCCGGCGCCGGGACGAAGTTGCGCCGCAACGCCTTCGGCAGCGACTTGATCAGCTGGGTGACCAGCTCTTCGCGCAGACCCGGTACCTGCCAGTCGAACCCGTCCGGCGTCACCTGGTTCAGCACCGGCAGCGGGACGTGCACGGTGACGCCGTCGGCGTCCGCGCCCGGCTCGAACTGGTAGGTCAGCTTGAAGACCTGCGTGCCCTGCGTCCACGAGTCGGGGTAGTCCGACTCCCGCACGCCGCCCGCGGTTTCGTTGATGAGCATGGACTTCTCGAACGACAGCAGGTCCGGCTGCTCGTGCCGGGCCTTCTTCCACCAGCTGTCGAAGTGCCGCACCGAAACGACGTCGTCCGGGACCCGGGAGTCGTAGAACTCGTACAGCGTCTGGTCGTCGACGAGGATGTCCCGGCGCCGCGCCCGGTTCTCGAGGTCCTCGACCTCTTCCAGCAGCGCCCGGTTCTCGGCGAAGAAGTGGTGCCGCGTCTGCCAATCGCCCTCGACCAGCGCGTGCCGGATGAACATCGCCCGCGACACTTCCGGGTCGATCCGGCCGTAGTTGACGCGGCGGTCGGCGATCAGCGGGACGCCGTAGAGCGTCACCTTCTCCGTCGCCATCACCGCGCCCTGCTTGCGTTCCCAGTGCGGCTCGGAGTAGTTCCGCTTGACGACGTGCTGGGCCAGCGGCTCGACCCATTCGGGCTCGATGCGCGCGTTGACCCGCGCCCACAGCCTCGACGTCTCGACCAGCTCGGCCGACATCACCCAGCGCGGCTGCTTCTTGAACAGCGCCGAGCCGGGGAACACGCCGAAGCGGGCGCCGCGCGCGCCCAGGTAGTCGCCCTTCGCGGGATCCTTGAGCCCGATGTGCGACAACAGCCCGGCGATCAGCGACGTGTGCACGCGCTGCGGGTCCACCGGGGACGCGTTCGTGTTCAGCGAGATGCCGAGCGGCTTGGCCAGCTGGCGCAGCTGGCTGAAGATGTCCTGCCACTCCCGCAGGCGCAGGTAGTTCAGGTACTCGGTGCGGCACATCCGGCGGAACTGGTTGCCGGACAACGCCTTCTGCTGCTCGGCGACGTACTCCCACAGGTTGAGGTAGGCGAGGAAGTCCGACGTCGGGTCGGCGAAGCGCGCGTGCTGGGCGTCGGCCGCCTGCTGCTTGTCCGCCGGCCGCTCGCGCGGGTCCTGGATGGACAGTGCGGCGGCGATGATCATGACCTCGCGGACGCAGCCGTTCTTTGCCGCTTCCAGGACCATCCGGCCCATCCGCGGGTCGACCGGCAGCTGCGCGAGCTTGCGGCCGGTGTCGGTGAGGCGCCGGTCGCTGTTCCCGGCGGCCGCGCTGTCGAACGCGCCCAGCTCCTGCAGCAGGCCGATGCCGTCGGCGACCTGGCGGCGGTCCGGCGGCTCGACGAACGGGAACGCGGCGATGTCGCCCAGCCCCAGCGACGTCATCTGCAGGATGACCGACGCCAGGTTGGTCCGCAGGATCTCGGGGTCGGTGAACTCCGGGCGGCTCTCGAAGTCCTCTTCGGAGTAGAGCCGGATGCAGATGCCGTCGGACGTGCGGCCGCAGCGGCCCTTGCGCTGGTTCGCCGACGCCTGCGACACCGGTTCGATCGGCAGCCGCTGCACCTTGGTCCGGTGGCTGTAGCGGGAGATCCGCGCCGTGCCCGGGTCGACGACGTACTTGATGCCCGGCACGGTCAGCGACGTCTCGGCGACGTTGGTCGCGAGCACCACGCGCCGCCCGGCGTGGGACTGGAAGATGCGGTGCTGCTCGGCCGCCGACAGCCGCGCGTACAGCGGCAGGACCTCGGTGCCGCGCAGGTCCGCGCGGTTGAGCACGTCCGCGGTGTCGCGGATCTCGCGCTCGCCGGAGAGGAACACGAGGATGTCGCCGGGTCCCTCGGCGCACAGCTCCTCGACGGCGTCGAGGATGCCCTGGGTCTGGTCCCGCTCGTCGTCGCCCTCCGGGTCGTCGGGGTCGACGAGCGGCCGGTAGCGCGTCTCGACCGGGTACGTCCGGCCGGAGACCTCGACGATCGGCGCGTCGTCGAAGTGCTGGGAGAAGCGCTCCGGGTCGATGGTGGCCGAGGTGATGATGACCTTGAGGTCGGGGCGGCGCGGCAGCAGCTGCTTGAGGTAGCCGAGGATGAAGTCGATGTTGAGGCTGCGCTCGTGGGCCTCGTCGATGATCAGCGTGTCGTACTGGCGCAGCGAGCGGTCGGTCTGGATCTCGGCGAGCAGGATGCCGTCGGTCATCAGCTTGACCAGCGTGTCCTGCCCGGACTGGTCGGTGAACCGGACCTTGTAGCCGACGGTGTCGCCGAGCTCGGTCTTCAGCTCGCCGGCGATCCGGTCGGCGACCGTGCGCGCGGCGAGCCGGCGGGGCTGGGTGTGCCCGATCTGCCCGCGGATGCCGCGGCCGAGCTCGAGGCAGATCTTCGGCAGCTGGGTGGTCTTGCCCGAGCCGGTCTCTCCCGCGACGATCACGACCTGGTGCTTCTCGATGGCGGCCGCGATCTCGCCCTTGAGCCTGCTGACCGGCAGCTCTTCGGGGAACTCGATCTTGGGCACGCTCTCGCGCCGCGACTGCACGCGCAGCTCGGCCTTCTCGACGTCGGCGGAGATCTGGGCGAGGGCGGCATCGCGGTCACGGGCTTTGCGGGCACCGTCGAGCCGGCGGCGCAGACGCAGTTCGTCGCGCGGCATCAGCTCGGGCAGGCGCGCCCGCAGTTCTGCGAAGGGGGATGGCGTGGACATTCTCGGACCGAGGATAGCCGTGCGTCACGACCCGGGCCTCCCAATATCCCGCTCGCGTGACCCGGCCCACCCCGGGCGCCCCGAGGGGCGCCCGGGTCAGGCGTCAGCCGGGCTGGCCGGGCTGCTGCGGGTACTGCTGCTGCGGCGTGCCCGGCGCCGGCTGCGGCGGCGTGGCCTTGGCGCGGTTGAGCAGCGCCGAGACGCCGACCAGCGCGAGGCCGACGACGCCGAGGCCGATGCCGAAGAACGGCTGCATGTCCGAAGCCCAGGCGATGAGCCGGAACTCGTAGTCGAACTGCTCGAGGATGAGCGAGCCGAAGCCGAGGACAGCGAAGATGACACCGATGCGCATGGCGATTCCGGCCATGGAAAACCCCCAACGGGAAAGGAAAACGGGAGCAGGCCGCCCCCGACGGCCCACGATTGGGACCGAAGGTTAACCGGCCGTCCCGGCCCTGTCGCGGGGTTTCCCGATTCGTTACCTCGCGCTCCGCTGGAGCGAGTCCGGGCCGAGGTCCGCGAGCGTCCGGTGGCCCGACAACCCCATGGTCAGGTCGAAGTCCGCCAGCAGGCTCCGCAGCACGTGGCGGACGCCGTCCTCGCCGGCCTGCGCCAGGCCGTACACCCACGGGCGGCCGACCAGGACCGCCCGCGCGCCCAGCGCCAGTGCCTTGAGCACGTCCGAGCCGGTGCGGACGCCCGAGTCGAAGAGGACCTCCAGCCGGTCGCCGACCGCCGCGACGATGCCGGGCAGCGCTTCCAGCGCGCCGATCGCGCCGTCGACCTGGCGGCCGCCGTGGTTCGAGACCACGATGCCGTCCATGCCGGCCTCGGCCGCACGGCGCGCGTCGGCGACGTGCTGGATGCCCTTGAGCACGATCGGGCCGTCCCAGTGCTCGCGCAGGAACGGCAGCTGGTCCCACGTCCGGTCGGTGCCGGTGAGCATGCCGATCCAGCGCAGGATCGCCATGTTCAGGTCTTCCTCCGGGGTCTTCTCCAGCAGGCCGCGGAACACCGGGTCGGTGAAGGGGACCGCGCACCCCTCGCCCTTGAGGAACGGCAGGTACGCCTGGTCCAGATCGGACGGTCGCCAGGCCAGCGTCCACGTGTCGAGCGTGACGACCAGCGCCGTGTACCCCGCGCTCTTCGCGCGGGAAAGCAGGCTCGCGCAGACGTCCGCGTCACCGGGCCAGTACAGCTGGAACCAGCGCGGGCCGTCGCCGTTGGCCGCGGCGACGTCCTCGATGCTCGTCGACGACGCCGTGGAGAGGATGAACGGCAGCCCGATCGACGCGGCGGCACGGGCGGTCGCGGACTCGGCGTCCGGGTGCACGATCGACTGGACGCCGACCGGCGCGACGGCCACCGGGGCGGGCAGCCGGGTGCCGAGCACCGTCGTGGCCAGGTCGCGCTCGGTGGCGCCGGTCAGCATCCGCGGGACGACGCGCCAGCGGTCGAACGCCTCGCGGTTGGCGCGCGCGGTCGCGCCGGAACCGGCCGCGCCGGCGACGTAGGAGAACGGACCGGGGGCCATGACCTCGCGGGCCGACGCCTCGAGCTTGGTCGCGTCGGTCGAGCACGGCGGCAGCTGACCCCCGAGTCCCTGCAGGTAGATCTCGTTCTGGTAGCTGCCGAAGCGTTCGGTCACGGGCTCCTCCTCGCGTTCGAGGGGGCACTGTACTCGCCGGTACTTCCACCCGGCGCCGCGAACTGACCGGCGGGTAACCTGAGCGGGCCCGACGTCGGACGATGAGGAGTGACATGCGCGCGCACGACGTGGTCCTGTTCGGTGCCACCGGGTTCACCGGCGGGCTGACCGCCGAATACCTGGCCCGCCACGCGCCCGCCGACCTGCGCTGGGCCCTCGCCGGGCGCAATCGCGGCAAGCTCGAAGCCGTCCGGGCCCGGCTGGCGGCCATCGACGACCGGTTCGCCGCGCTCGACCTGCTGATCGCCGACTCAGCGGATCCCGAGGCGCTGCGGGCCGTAGCTGAATCGGCGAAAGTGGTCATCACGACCGTCGGGCCGTACCTGACGCACGGCGAACCGCTGGTGGCGGCGTGCGCCGAGGCGGGCACCGACTACGTCGACCTCACCGGCGAACCCGAGTTCGTCGACCGGATGTACCTGGCGCACGACCGGCGCGCCCGCGAGACCGGCGCGCGGCTGGTGCACGCGTGCGGCTTCGACTCCATCCCGCACGACCTCGGCGCGTGGTTCACCGTGCGGCAGCTGCCCGAGGGCGTGCCGCTGCAGATCGACGGTTACGTGCGGGCCGGCGGGATGCCGTCCGGGGGCACGTTCCTCAGCGCGCTGACCATCATGTCCCGGCTGCCGGCCGGGGCCCGGGTCGCTCGTGAACGGGCCGCGGCCGAGCCCCGGCCCGCCGGCCGGTTCGCGCACGCCCCGCTCGGGCGCCCGCACCGCGTCGCCGACCCCGGCTGGTGGGCGGTGCCGCTGCCGACCATCGACCCCGAGGTCGTCCGCCGGTCGGCGGCCGCGTCCGAGCGCTACGGACCCGACTTCACCTACCGGCACTTCGCCGCGGTCAAGCACCTGCCGGTGCTGGCCGGTGGCGTGGCGGGTGCGGGTGCCCTGCTCGCCGCGGCGCAGGTACCGCCGGCGCGGCGGGCGCTGTCGCGGCTGCTCGCGCCCGGCGGCGGGCCGAGCCCCGAGCGCCGCGCGCGGTCGTGGTTCTCGGTGCGGTTCATCGGCGAAGGCGGCGGCTCGCGGGTCGTCACCGAGGTGTCCGGCGGCGACCCCGGCTACGACGAGACGGCGAAGATGCTCGCGGAATCGGCGTTGTGCCTGGCGACCGACGAACTCCCGGAAACGGCGGGCCAGGTGACCACGGCGACCGCGATGGGTGACGCGCTCATCGACCGCCTCGTCAAGGCGGGCATTCGCTTCGAGACGCTCTGAGGTTTTCACGCTTTCACAGCGGCGGGCGTGAAAATCCGGTGCTGTGATGAATCTTCTGACGCCCCTGCTCCGCGATTAGCGTCGATCGGGTTCTCCCCTCCCCTTCGCGTTTTTCCAAGGAGCGTCATGAGATTGCCGCAACGGTTCGCCGCGCTCGGCGGCGCCACGGCGGCGGGCATGGTGGTGGTCGGCATCGCCGTCGCCGCGCCCGCGCAGCCCGCGCCCGAACCGCCGCCCTCCGCCGCGCAGGCGCAGGCCAACGCCACCGGCGCCGCCGCGAGCCTGGTCGCGGCCCGCCCCGCCGCGCTGTTCACCGGCACGCACGACAAGTTCGTCCAGCGGGACGTGCGGTCCGCCGGCGGCCTGTCGTACGTCGTCTACGACCGCACCTACGACGGCCTGCCCGTGATCGGCGGCGACCTGGTCATCGCCACCGACGCCGCCGGCACCGTGAAGACGACGTCGGTCGCGCAGCAGCAAGCACTCGGCGACCTCGACGTCCGCGGCGCCAAGCTGTCCGCGCAGCAGGCCGAGGCCGTCGCCCGCAAGCAGGTTCGCGGGCCGAAGAGCCTGCCCGGCGGCAAGCTCGTCGTGGTGGCCGACGGCAGCGGGCGGCTGGCCTACGAAAGCAACGTCGAAGGCACCGACGAGCACGGCGAGCCGAGCAGCCTGAGCGTCTACGTCGACGCCGTGGACGGCCGGGTGCTGCGGAGCGTGCAGCACGTCGCCGCGGGTACCGGCACCGGCAAGTGGAACGGCCCGTCGCCGCTCGCGCTCAACACCACGAAGTCCGGCAGCACGTACTCGATGGCCGACCCGAACACGGCCAACCTGGACTGCCGCAACTACAGCAGCGACGCCGTCCTCACCGGACCGGACGACAGCTGGGGCAACGGCAGCGGAACGAACATCGAAACCGGCTGCGCGGACGCGTTGTTCGTCGCGCAGACCGAAAAGAAGATGCTTTCGGAATGGGTGGGCCGCAACGGCTTCACCGGCAACGGCGGCGCGTGGAAGATCCGCGTCGGCCTCGACGACGAAAACGCGTACTACTACAACTCGCGCCCGGCCTACGTGAACCTCGGGCACAACCCGAGCGGCGAATGGGTCGGCTCGCTCGACATCCTGGGCCACGAAATGGGCCACGGCATCGACGACTACTCCGGCTCCGGCGGCTTCTCCGGCGGCGGCACGCAGGAGTTCATCGCCGACACCTTCGGCACCGCGACGGAGTTCTACGCGAACGAGCCGTCGCAGTACGACCCGCCGGACTACGCGATCGGCGAGGAGGTCAACCTGGTCGGCACCGGCGCGATCCGCTACATGTACGACCCGTCGAAGGTCGGCGACCCGAACTGCTACTCCAGTTCGACCCCGAACGCGGAGGTGCACAAGGCGGCCGGGCCCGGCGACCACTGGTTCTACCTGCTGGCCGAGGGCAGCAACCCGACGAACGGGCAGCCGGCCAGCTCGACGTGCAACAACACCTCGGTGACCGGTCTGGGCATCCGCAAGGCGATCAACATCATGCACGGCGCCGTCCAGCTGAAGACGTCCGGCAGCGGTTACCTGCGTTACCGCACGTGGACGCTGCAGGCCGCGAAGAACCTGTACCCGGGCAGCTGCACCGAGTTCAACACGGTCAAGGCGGCGTGGAACGCGGTGAGCGTGCCGGCGCAGTCCGGCGACCCGACGTGCACGGACACCCCGCCGACCACCACCACTCCCCCGACGACGACCACCCCGCCGACCACGACCACGCCTCCCCCGGGCGGGTGCAGCGGGCAGCAGGTGCAGAACCCGGGCTTCGAGTCGGGCCAGGCGTCGTGGACCGACCCGAACACCACGATCGGCCAGTGGGGCAGCCAGGCGCCGGCGCGCTCGGGCAGCTACGGCTCGTGGCTCGGCGGCTGGGGTTCGGCGCACACCGACACGGTTTCGCAGTCGGTGACGATCCCCGCGAACTGCCGCGCCAGCCTGACGTTCTGGCTGCGCGTGTGGACCGGTGAGACCGAGAACGTCGCCTACGACAAGCTCGTCGTGTCCCTCGGCTCGACGACGCTGGCGACGTACTCGAACCTCGACCGCAACTCGGCCTACGTCCAGAAGACGATCGACGTGTCGTCGTTCGCCGGGCAGACGGTCACGCTGAAGTTCGCCGGGACCGAGGACCAGTCCCTGCAGACGTCGTTCGCCGTGGACGACACCGCGCTCACGGTCAGTTGATCCCCCGGCGAGGCCTGTCACCTACTTTGGTGGCAGGCCTCGTTGCGCGGTGTTCCGCGAGAATTCATGCTTACCCGATGGAAGCGCTGCCTGCGGAAGTCGCCACCGCGGTCCGGGAAGGACCGTTCGAGGTGGCGTTCGACGCGGCGATCCGGCACCGCGGGCTGAGCCTGGAAGCACTCCAGCGACGGATGGCCACGCACGGCGCCCAGGTCAGCCTGGCGACGCTGAGCTACTGGCGCCGCGGCCGGCGTCACCCGGAAGGGCACCGCTCGCTGCACGCGGTCGGCGTCGCGGAAGGGTGCCTCGGCCTGCCCGCGGACGCGTTGACGACGCTGGTCGCGCGCCCCCGCGAGCGCACGCCGTGGCCCGGCGGGGTCAGCCTGGCCAGCGCGCTGGGGTCCGAGCCGACGGAGCTGGCCTCCTGCGACGGCATCGACCTCGACGGCAACGCCCGCCTGGCGCTGGCCTCGGTCCACCAGCGCGCGACGCTCGGCCCGGACCGCACCGAGCGCTCGGTCCGTTCGGAGCTGGTGGTGACCAGCCGCGAGGACGGCGTCGACCGCTGGGTCTCCTTCTTCCGCCCGCAGACCGGCGGCGGCCACCGGCCGGTGCTGCGGTCGGCGAACTGCTGCCGCCCCGGCCGCGTCCGCCGCGACCCGGCGTCCGAGCTGATGGCCGTGGAGCTGCGCTTCGACTACCCGCTGCGGGCGGGCGAGACGTACGTGTTCGACTTCGAGTTCGGGTACGAGGGGACGCCGCCGGAGACGAGTTACCTGCAGTTCGGGGTGCGCGCACCGGCCCGCCAGATCGTGCTGCAGGCGGCCTTCGACCCGGCGGCGGTGCCGGTGCGCTGCTACCGCTACCACCAGCCCCGGGAGGGCTCGCCGGACGGGGAGCGGTCGCGGGAGCTGCCGGTGGGGCCCAGCCTGACCAGCCACATCGCGGTGCTGGACGCCCAGCCGGGGGTCTACGGGATGGTCTGGGAGTGGGACTGAGCCGAGCCCGGCCGCCGGTCGGGTGGGTGGCCGGGTTGTCGTGACCGCACCTGGGCCGCGACCCGGCCCGCGTACGCCGCCCGCCCCGCCGGGTCCAGTTCCGTCAGCGCCCGGTCGTCGCCGATCAGGCCGCGGGCCCAGGACATCACCGGTTCCGGGGTGATCGCCGCCAGCAGGTCCCAGCCCGCCAGCCACCGCGGGACCGCCGTCTCCGCGCGCCGGGTCCGGAGCGTGCCCGCGATCGCCTTGGCGACGTCCTCCGGGTCCACTGTGGGCAGTGCTCCCCCGAGCCGCACCCCCGAAGACAACTCGGTCCGCACGGCGCCGGGCAGCACCGCGCTCACGCTCACCCCCGTCGCCGCGTACTCGCGGCGGACCGCCGCCGTCAGGCCGACCGCCGCGAACTTGCTCGCGTTGTAGACCGCCATGCCCGGCAGCGGGATCTTGCCCGCCATCGACGCCACGTTCACCACGTGTCCCCGCTCGCGCGCGATCATGCCCGGCAGCACCGAGCGCAGGCCGTTGACCACGCCCTGGACGTTGACGTCCAGGGTGGTCCGGCCGACCTCGTCCGGCTCCGCCAGGAAATCCCCGAGCGGCATCACACCGGCGTTGTTGACCAGGACGTCGATCCGCCCGAACCGCGAAGTCACCGCCTCGGTGAAGGCGTCGAAGGATTCGCGCGCGGTCACGTCCAGCGGAAAGCTGTGCGCGTCCGCGATCGGCACGGTGTCCAGGTCGCCGACGCACACCGTGGCCCCGCGCGCGGCGAACTCGGCCGCCGTCGCGCGGCCGATTCCCCTTGCCCCGCCGGTGATCGCGACGACCGCGCCGCGCGGGTCGATGACCGGGTAGCCGCTACCGAACCGCATGGGCCCTCCTGATTTCGTAGTCCGCCTCGTCGAACGAACCCACCTGTGAGCGCAGCCGTCCGGTCGAGAACGGCCAGCTGAAACTGTTGCGCCCGTTGACGTCCGTGTAATAACTGGAGCACCCGCCGGACTGGTAGACCGTGCCCGGCAGCGCCGCCTGGACGTCCGCGTTGAACGCCTCCTGGACCGAAGCCCGCACCGAAACCGACGCCCAGCCCGAGCGCAGCGTCCCGGTCACCGCCGCCACCGTGTGCCGCAGCTGGGCTTCCATGATCATGAACGCCGACGAGTGCCCGGTGCCGAGGCTCGGCCCGAGCAGCAGGTACAGGTTGGGGAAGCCGGCCACCGTCGTCCCGAGGTACGCCCGCGGGCTGCCTTTCCAGTGGTCGTCGAGGCTGCGGCCGTCGCCGTCGAACACGCGCGCCGACACCGGCATGTCGAGGATGTGGAAGCCGGTGCCGAAGATGATCGCGTCGACCTCGGCCGACGAGCCGTCCGCGCCGAGCACGCGCCCGTCCCGGACGGCCGAGACGCCCGTCGCGTGGACGTCCACATGGGACTCGGTGAGCGACCGGTAGTACGTGTTGGACATCAGGAGCCGCTTGCACCCGAGCGTGTAGTCCGGCGTCAGCGCCTTGCGCAGCTCCGGGTCCCGCACGGTCAGCCGCAGGTGCGCGAGGCCGATCTTCTGCACCTGCCGCAGCAGCCACGGGTGCCGGAAGCCGAACCCGAGCGTCTCCATCGCGCCGTATTCCGCCCGGCGCAACGCCCGCTGCAGCGCCGGGAACCGCCGGAGCAGGAACCGTTCGACGCCGGGGACGTGGTGGTCGGGCTTCGGCAGCACCCACTGAGCGGTGCGCTGGAACAGGTGCAGCTCCGCCACCCGCGGCACGATCTCGGGCACGAACTGCACCGCGGACGCGCCCGTGCCGATCACCGCGACGCGCTTGCCCGCCAGGTCGTAGCCGTGGTTCCAGCGCGCGGAGTGGAAGACTTCGCCGGGGAACTCCGCGAGACCGGGCAGGTCCGGGACCTTCGGTTCGTGCCACGGCCCGGTGCCGGCGACGAGGATCCGCGCGGTGTACGGGCCGGCCGAAGTTTCCAGTTCCCACCGGCCATCCCGGGGATTCCACTGCGACCGCGTGACCTCGACGCCGTACCGGATCTTCTCCGTGACGCCGAACCGCGCGGCCGTCTCGTGCAGGTACGCCCGGATCTCCGGCTGCCCGGCGAACGCGCGCGTCCACTCCGGGTTCGGCGCGAAGGAGTAGGAGTACAGCGCGGACGGGACGTCGCAAGCGCAGCCGGGGTAGGTGTTGTCGCGCCAGGTGCCGCCGAGCGCGTCCGCCTTCTCCAGCACGGCGAGGTCGGTGACCCCGGCTTGGCCGAGGCGGACGGCCGCGCCCAATCCCGACGCCCCGGCTCCGACGACGAGGACTTCGAAGTGGCGTTGTTCCATTTTCGGAGACTAACAGTATCTCGATACTGTCGGTACCCCGATCCCGGACCTGACTAGAGTGCACGCATGGCCCGACTCACCCGCGCGGAAAGCCAGGCACGCACCCGGCAGCAGCTGATCGACACCGCCAAGGAGCTCTTCCTGCGCGACGGCTACTCGGTGACGTCGCTGGAGAAGGTCGCGGACGAGGCCGGCTACTCGAAGGGCGCGGTGTACTCGAACTTCCGCAGCAAGGACGAGCTCTGCCTCGCGGTGCTCGACCGGATCCACGACGAGCAGGTCACACTGGTCGCCGAGGCGCTGTCCGGCGCGGACGGGATGGAGGGGCTGCTCACGGCGTTCCAGGCGTGGGCCGAGCGCAGCATCGGCGACGAGGCCTGGACCGCGCTGGAGGTCGAGTTCGCCACGAACGCCCGCCGCGACCCGCACGTGCGCGCCGAACTGGCCGCGCGCGACAAGGCCATCCGCGAAACCATCGCGGGCCTGCTCACGGGGTACGCCGAGCGCTTCGCGATCACTCTCCCGATGTCGGCCGACGACGCCGCGACGGCCCTGCTCAGCCTGGGCATCGGCCTGGGCGTGCAGCGGGCGATCGACCCGACGATCCCGGTGAACGTGCTCCCGGACGTGATCCGGCTCTTCGCCGGCGCCCGCTGACCCTCCCGGCCGTCCCGGCCCGCCCGGACGTCATGAACGAGTCGTTCACCGCGCCCCACGCGGTGAAAGGGTCGTTCACGGCATCGCCCGCGAACCCGGGCAGCGCTCCGTCGCCGCGGCAAAGCCGCGACCGCCCAGCCCGCCCTGCCCACCGGAACGTCATGAACGAGTCGTTCACCGCGCCCCACGCGGTGAAAGGGTCGTTCACGGCATCGCCCGCGAACCCGGGCAGCGCTCCGTCGCCGCGGCAAAGCCGCGACCGCCCAGCCCGCCCTGCCCACCGGAACGTCATGAACGAGTCGTTCACCGCGCCCCACGCGATGAAAGGGTCGTTCACGGCATCGCCCGCGAACCCGGGCAGCGCTCCGTCGCCGCGGCAAAGCCGCGACCGCCCAGCCCGCCCTGCCCACCGGAACGTCATGAACGAGTCGTTCACCGCGCCCCACGCGGTGAAAGGGTCGTTCATGACATCGGCCCCCGTGGCGACCTCGGCGCAGCCCCCGGCCACCGTCCTAACCGGACCCCCGCACTGGTCTGGACCGTTCACGAACATGAACGAATTCCGCCTCTTGTGGAGCCCGCTGACTCTTCGCTACCGTGTCGCTACGCCGCAGCTCCACCCGCATCACCCGTAACCGCCGTGATCCCCCACGGCGCACACCGCGGAAAGGGTCTCCTCCCATGAGCAAGAAGTTGCGGCCGGTTCTCGTCGGCGCGCTCGGCGCCGCCTCCGTGGCCGCCCTCGTGATCACCACCCCCGCGATCGCCGCGAACGAAACCACCAGCGTGACCAGCGCGAGCGTCCGAGCCGCCGGTGACCTGTCGGTGCCGGCGAAGAAGGAGATCGCGATGAAGCTGGTCTCCAGCGCGGAAAACTCGTCGCTGGACTGGAAAGCGCAGTACAAGTACATCGAGGACATCGGTGACGGCCGCGGGTACACCGCCGGCATCATCGGGTTCTGCTCCGGCACCGGCGACATGCTCGAACTCGTCGAGGCGTACACGAATTCCGTCCCGGACAACCCGCTCGCGAAGTTCCTTCCCGCGCTGCGCAAGGTGAACGGCACCGATTCGCACAGCGGCCTCGGCTCGGCGTTCGAGAGCGCGTGGAAGCAGGCCGCGGCCACCAGCGCGTTCCAGACCGCGCAGAACAACGAGCGCGACCGCGTCTACTTCAACCCGGCCGTGAGCCAGGGGAAGTCGGACGGCCTCAGCAACCTCGGCCAGTTCGCCTACTACGACGCGATCGTCATGCACGGCCCCGGTGACAGCTCCGACAGCTTCGGCGGCATCCGCAAGGCCGCGATGAAGAAGGCGAAGACGCCGGCCCAGGGCGGCGACGAGGCGACCTACCTCAAGGCGTTCTTCGCCGCGCGCAAGGTCATCATGAAGCAGGAAGAGGCGCACGCCGACACCTCCCGCGTCGACACCGAGCAGCTGGTGTTCCTCAACGCGGGCAACTTCGACCTGCACACGCCGCTGAAGTGGAAGGTCTACGGCGACTCCTACACCATCAACTGAACCCGGCGCGGCCCGCGTGGCACCGTTAGGCTCTCCGGTATGCGCAGGAGATCCCTCGGTGTCACGCTGGCCGCGGCCGCGCTGCTGACCAGCGGGGCCGCCTCGCCGGAGCAGCCCGAGCCGGAACAGCGCATCACCGTCCGAGCCGATCCGGCGGACGCGACCACCGCCGTCCTCACGGCTTGGCAGCGCACCGGCGGCGAGTGGACGAAGGCCTACGGCCCGGTTCGAGCGCACGTCGGGAAGAACGGGGTCGGGCAGGCGAGCGAGTCGACGTCCCACACCCCGGCGGGCGTCTGGCCGCTGACCGAGGCGTTCGGCATCGCACCGGCGCAAACCCGGCTGCCCTACCGGGAAGTCACCACCTCGGACTGGTGGGTGTCCGACGTCGCTTCCCCGCACTACAACACGCACTTCTCCTGCGCTCCCGGCACGTGCCCGTTCGACGAGGCCGCCGGGGAGAACCTCGGCAAGGCGGGCGCGGTCTACGCCAACGCCGTCGTCATCGACTACAACCGCGCACCGGTCGTGCCGGGCGCGGGTTCGGCGTTCTTCCTGCACGTCACCGACGGGAAGCCGACCGCCGGCTGCGTCGCGATCCCCGGCGCGGACCTGGCAGAGCTGCTGCGCTGGCTCGACCCGGCCCGGCACCCGGTCATCGAGATCAGCGGCTGACCAGCTCGTCGGCCGTGCGGGTGTTGAGGATCCGCTCGGGGCCGATCCCCGCCTTGATCGCGCGCTCACAGCCGTAGCCCAGCCAGTCGAGCTGGCCCGGCGCGTGTGCGTCGCTGTCGATGGTGAAGTCGCAGCCGATCTCCGCGGCCAGCCGCAGCAGGCGCATCGGCGGGTCGAGCCGCTCCGGCCGGGAGTTGATCTCGACCGCCACGCCGTTCTCGCGGCACGCGGTGAACACGGCTTCGGCGTCGAACTCCGACTCGGGACGGCCACGGCCGACGACCAGCCGGCCGGTGCAGTGCCCGAGCACCCGCGTGCGCGGGTTCCGGACCGCCGCCACCATCCGCCGGGTCATGTCCCTGGCCGGCATCCGCAGCTTCGAGTGCACGCTCGCGACGACGAAGTCCAGCTGCCCCAGCAGTTCGTCCTCCTGGTCGAGGGCACCGTCGTCGAGGATGTCGACCTCGATGCCGTGCAGCAGCCGGAACGGCGCCATCAACTCGTTGGCCTTCGCGACGATCTGCATCTGCGTTCGCAGCCGGTCCGGCGAGAGCCCGTTCGCGACGGTCAGCCGCGGCGAGTGGTCGGTCAGCACCATCCACTCGTGGCCGAGGTCCCGCCCCGCGACGGCCATCTCGCCGATCGAGCTGCCGCCGTCCGACCAGTCCGAATGGGTGTGGCAGTCCCCGCGCAGCGCCGACCGCAGCGGCTCACCGTCCGGCAGTTCCTTCTCGACGAGCTTGGCGCGGTACGCCGGATCGCGCCCGGCCAGCGCGTCCTCGACGACCCCGGCGGTCGCCTTGCCGATGCCGGGCAGCGAGGTGAGCGTGCCGTTCTCCGCCATCGAGGCCAGCTGCGAAGCGTCGGTCTTGTCGACGGTCGCGGCCGCGTTCCGGAACGCCCGGACGCGGTAGGTCGGTTCCCCCGCGCGTTCGAGCTGGAACGCGATCTCCCGCAAGGCCCATGCCGGATCCATGGGACCTGTCTACCCCCTCGGGGGCAGTTGATGCAGCTCGACGTCCACCAGAGCGCCGTCCTCGACGCGCGCGGTCTGGTACGTGCAGTGCGGCTGGCGGCGGCGGTCGGTCGGCGAACCGGGGTTGAGCAGCCGCAACCCGGACGGCGCCACGGTGTCCCACGGGATGTGGCTGTGCCCGAACACGAGCACGTCGGTGTCCGGGAACTGCGCGTCGCACCGCTGCTCACGGCCCTGCTTCGCGCCGGTTTCGTGGATCACGGCCAGCCGGACGCCGTCGAGGTCCGCCCGCGCGACCTCGGGGAGCCGCGCCCGCAGGTCGGCGCCGTCGTTGTTGCCGTAGACGCCGATCAGCCGCTTGCTGCGCGCCTCGAGCTCGTCCAGCAGGGCGACCTCGACCCAGTCACCCGCGTGCACGACGACGTCGGCGGCCTCGACCTCGGCCCACACCTGCGGCGGCAGCACGCGGGCGCGGGCGGGCAGGTGCGTGTCCGAGATGAGGAGCAGCTTCACCCGATGGCCTTCAGCACCCGGTCCAGGAAGCCGCCGATGTGCTCGCGCAGCAGCGCCGCGGCGCCGTCGGCGTCGCCCTTCTTGGCCGCCGCGAGCACCGCCTTGTGCTCGGTCCACTCCTTCTTCCAGCTGGGGTTGGCCTCCCAGCCGACGACGCTGATCAGCGCCGCGCGGTCCTTGAGGTCGTCGAGGATGCTGACCATCAGCGGGTTGCCGCAGCCGCGGTAGAGGGCGCGGTGGAACCGGCGGTTCAGCAGGCTGAGCGCGGCCTGGTCCTTGTCCGCGATCGCCGACGACGCCTCCTTCAGCGCCTCCGCCGCGTCCTCGAGCAGGGCGGGGTCGCGCCGCTCGACGGTCCGCCGGACGGCTTCCGGCTCGAGCACCGTCCGGACGTCGTAGACGGACTTCGCCAGCTCGGCGTCGACCGTGACCACGGACGCGCCCTTGTACGGGCTGAACGTCACCAGCCCGGAGTTGGAGAGCACCTTGAGCGCCTCGCGCACCGGCGTCTTGGACACGCCGAGGCGCGCGGCCAGCTCCGCTTCGACGAGCGGCTGGCCGGGAACCAGCTCGCGGGTGAGGATGCCGCGCCGGATCTCCTCCAGGACCACTTCGGTCCGGGAGGCCGGCAAGCTGAACGTCCCGGTCATGGCGCGCTCCCTCACTAGTGTCGGAACCCATTCAACCAGGCCCCCGAGATCATATATCAGATGCCATACTGGATCGCATGAAGACGCCCGAGGAGCTCCGCAGCCACCGCTGGTTCGGCGGCGACGAGCTGCGCAATTTCAGCCACCGCGCCCGCGGCCGCCAGCTCGGCTACAACCCGGAAGAGCACCTCGGCAAACCGGTCGTCGGCATCCTCAACACCTGGTCCGACATCAACCCCTGCCACATGCACCTGCGCGAACGTGCCGAGCAGGTCAAGCGCGGCGTCTGGCAGGCCGGCGGCTTCCCGCTGGAGTTCCCGGTCGCGACGCTGTCGGAGACCTACCAGAAGCCGACGCCGATGCTCTACCGCAACCTCCTCGCCATGGAGACCGAGGAGATCCTGCGGTCCTACCCGATCGACGGCGCCGTCCTGATGGGCGGCTGCGACAAGACGACGCCGGCGTTGCTGATGGGCGCGGCGAGCGCCGGGCTGCCCGCGATCTTCGTGCCGGCCGGGCCGATGCTGCGCGGGCACTGGCGCAACGAAGTCCTCGGCAGCGGCACCGACATGTGGAAGTACTGGGACGACAAGCGTGCCGGGCTCATCGGCGACGCGGAAATGTCCGAATTGGAGCGAGGTCTCGCCCGTTCCCCCGGGCACTGCATGACGATGGGGACGGCCTCGACCATGACGTCGGCCGCGGAGGTGCTCGGCGTGACGCTGCCGGGCGCCGCGTCGATCCCCGCCGTCGACTCGGCGCACCACCGGATGGCCGCGGCGAGCGGCGCGCGGATCGTCGGCATGGTCTGGGAAGACCTGACGATCACGCAGGTGCTGGACAAGCGCGCGTACGCCGACGCGATCACCACCGTGCTCGCGCTGGGCGGCTCGACCAACGCCGTGATCCACCTGATCGCGATGGCCGGGCGCAGCGGGATCCCGCTGTCGCTGGCCGACTTCGACGCCATCGCGCGGCGCGTGCCGGTGCTCGCGAACATCCGCCCCGGCGGCGACTGGCTGATGGAGGACTTCTACTACGCGGGCGGCCTGCCCGGGCTGCTGTCGCGGCTGACCGACCTGCTGCACCCCGACCGGCCCACCGTCACCGGGCGCACCCTCGGCGAGAACCTCGCCGCGGCGCAGGTGCACGACGACGACGTCATCCGGCCGCGGGACAACCCGGTGGCGGCCGAGGGCGGGGTCGCCGTCCTGCACGGCAACCTGGCGCCGTCCGGCGCGGTCATCAAGCACATCGCGGCCGAGGCGCACCTGCTCACGCACACCGGCCCGGCCGTGGTGTTCGAGGACTACGCGGACCTCAAGAAGCGGATCGACAACCCCGACATCACCGCCGACTCGGTGCTGGTGCTGCGTGGTTCCGGCCCGCTCGGCGGGCCCGGAATGCCCGAGTACGGGATGCTGCCGATCCCCGCGCACCTGCTCGAGCAGGGCGTCCGGGACATGGTCCGGATCTCGGACGCCCGGATGAGCGGCACCAGCTACGGCGCCTGCGTGCTGCACGTGGCCCCCGAGTCGCACGTCGGCGGCCCGCTCGCGCTGGTCCGCGACGGCGACCTGATCACCCTGGACGTTCCCGCCCGGACACTGCGGCTCGAGGTGTCCGATGAGGAGCTCGAGCGACGGCGGGCGTCCTGGGTGGCCCCGGCGCCGCGGTTCGAACGCGGTTACGGCGCGCTCTACAGCGAACACATCACGCAGGCCGACGAGGGCTGCGACTTCGACTTCCTGGCCCGGGCGGGCCACAATCCCGAGCCCGACGCGCGGTGAGGTTGGCCGTTCCGTGACCGGTTCATCCCCCGTTAGGGCGAGTCGTACGGCTTGTCCGGGTGCCCCGTACGCTGAGGCCGTCACCGGCGCGATCCGGTGCCGCGTTGAAGGGGTGGAGAGTTGCCGTACGAACCGCGCTGGCCCGAGTCACACGGTGAGCAGACGGACGTCCTGCCGGTCGTCCGGCCCGAGCCGGAAGCCACGCCCCCGAAGCAGCGCGACCTGCGCAAAGCCGGCTGGATCGCGGGCGGGGTGTTCGGTTTCCTCGTCGTGGTCTACGGCATCGACCTGCTGGTCAGCCAGGGCAGCGTGCCGCGCGGGGTGACCGTGGCCGGCGTCGACGTCGGCGGGATGGACCGCGCCGCCGCCGAGCAGGAGCTGCGCGGCCGGATCGAGCCGCGGCTCACCCGTCCGCTGGCCGTGACGGCGGGCGATGTCCAGGGCACGCTCTCGCCGACCCTCGCCGGGCTGAAGCTCGACTGGCCGCAGACCCTCGACCAGGCCGGCGAGCAGCCGCTGAACCCGTTCACGCGCCTGTCGTCGCTGTTCTCCAGCCGCGAGGTCGGCGTCGTCAGCCACGCCGAGGACGCCAAGCTCACCGCCGCGCTGGAGCAGCTGCGCGGCCAGGTCGACCGCGACCCCGCCGAAGGCACCGTGAAGTTCGAGGGCGTGAACCCGGTCGCCGTGCCGCCGAAGGCCGGGCAGAAGCTCGACGTGCCGGCCGCGAGCACTGCCGTCGTCGAGCACTGGGCGCGAGGCGAGACCGTCGCGCTGCCGGTGACGAGCACGCCGGTCCGCACCACCCCCGAAGGTGTCCAGGCCGCGCTCGACCAGTTCGCGCGGCCCGCCGTTTCGGGTCCGCTGGTGGTCAAGGGCGAAGGCAAGAACGCCACCGTGCAGCCGGAGGCGATCGCCGCGGCGATCACGTTCGAGCCCGCCGACGGCGGCGGCCTCAACCCGAAGATCGACAACGCCAAGATCGCCGAAGCCGCCGGGCCGCAGCTGAAGTCCACCGAGAAGGAGGGCAAGGAGGCGACCATCGTCTTCGAGGGCGGCAAGCCCACGGTCGCCCCCTCCACCGACGGGCGGACCATCGACTGGGACCCGAGCCTCAAGCCGCTGCCCGACGTCCTGAAGAAGACCGACGGGCGCGAGGTGCCCGCCGTCTACAAGGACGCGCCGGCCAAGGTGACCACCGAGCAGGCGAACCAGCTGGGCGTGAAGGAGGTCGTCGGCGAGTTCACCACCGGCGGCTTCGCGGCCGACTCCGGCACGAACATCCGCGTCGTCGCGCAGAAGGTGAACGGCGCCATCGTCAAGCCGGGGGAAACCTTCAGCCTCAACGGGTTCACCGGTCCGCGCGGCAAGCCGCAGGGTTACGTCGAGGCGGGCGTGATCAAGGACGGCGCCCCGGGCCGCGAGGTCGGCGGCGGCATCTCGCAGTTCGCGACGACGCTGTACAACGCGTCCTACTTCGCGGGTATGAAGGACGCCGGGCACAAGGAACACAGCTACTACATCAGCCGCTACCCCGCCGCGCGCGAGGCGACGGTGTTCCAGAACCCCAACGGCTCCAGCGTGATCGACCTCAAGTTCACCAACGACTCGGCCACCGGCATCGCGATCCAGGCGATCTGGTCGCCGTCGTCGATCACGGTGAAGCTGTGGGGCACCAAGCGCTACACGGTCGAGTCGATCCCCGGCGGCCGCTCGAACCCGAGCGACCCGCAGCCCAAGCCGGGCCCGGCGGAGAACTGCCACGCGTCCAACGGCGCGCCCGGCTTCACCACGACGGACACGCGCGTGCTCAAGGACGCCGCGTCCGGCCGCGAAGTCAGCCGCTCGACCCGGACGGTCCACTACAACCCGCAGCCGAAAATCACGTGCGGCGAAGGCCAGTGACCTCCTAACGGCCGTTCACGCTGGGCGTCCGCGCCGGTACCCTGAGTGCCCATGACGGCACGCGCGGCCGGGTTCCGGGACGTCCTCGGCGTGACCGAGTTCCGGGCGCTGTTCTCCGCCCAGCTGGTCTCGGTCACCGGGGACCAGCTGGCGCGCGTCGCGTTGTCGATCCTGGTCTACGACCGCACGAATTCGCCGGGCTGGGCCGCGCTGGCGTACGCGCTGACGTTCCTGCCGGACCTGGTCGGCGGGCCGCTGCTGTCCGGGCTGGCCGACCGCCACCCACCGCGGACGGTGATGGTCGTGGCCGACGTCCTGCGCGCGGCCGCGGTGGCCGTGATGGCGGTGCCCGGTCTCCCGCTGGCGCCGGTGGCGGCGCTGCTGGTCGGCGTCCAGCTGCTCAACCCGGTCTGGAACGCGGCGCGCGCGGCACTGCTGCCGCAGGTGCTGCCCGGCGACACCTTCGTGCCCGGCATGGGTTTGCTGATGATGCTGGTGCAGGCGGGCCAGGTCGCCGGCTTCGCGCTGGGCGGGCTGCTCGTGGCGGCCATCGGCACCGGCGGGGCACTGCTGGCGGACGCGGTCAGCTTCGCGGCGTCGGCGCTGTTCCTGGTCACCGGCGTCCACGCGCGGGCGCCCCGCGAATCGTCCGGCGTCCGCTGGTGGCGGCACGTCCGCGCGGGCTGGACGGTGGTGACCGGCGACCGGCGGCGGCTCGCGCTGGTGGCGCTGGGGTGCGTGTCGGGGATCTACATCGCGGGCGAGGCGATCGCCGCCCCGTACGCCGCCGAACTCGGGGGCGGCGCGGTGGTGGTCGGGCTGCTGCTGGCGGCGTACGCGCTGGGGAACGTGCTCGGGATGGCGGCGTTGTCGCGGATCCCGCCCGAGCGGCGGGCGCGGCTGCTCGGGCCGCTGGCGGTGCTGGCGTGCGCGGCCCTGCTCGGCTGCGCGCTGCGGCCGAACCTCGAGGGCACGCTGGCGCTGCTGACGCTGTCCGGGGTGGCCAGTTCGTACAACCTGATCGCGAACACGACGTTCGTCCAGCTGACCCCGGACACCCAGCGCGCGCAGGCGTTCGGCTTCGCGCTGACGGCGCTGCGCGTGTCGCAGGGCCTGGGCGTCGTGCTGGCCGGGCTCGCGGCGGAACGCGCGGCCCCGCACGGGGTGGTCGCCGGCGCGGGCGCGATCGGCGTGGCGGCGGCGATCGGCGCGGCGGCGCTGTGGCGTCGTGCGCAACCGGATCCCCGGTGACCGGCCCGGCCGGCCGGTCACCGGGCACGGGTCAGGACCGCGTCCAGTCGGTCGGGCACTGCGGCAGCGGTGACGAGACGCCGGGGCGGGTCCAATCCGTCGGCAGCTCGCGCACGGTCCAGTCGGTGGGCAGTTCGCGAGCGGTCCAGTCGGTCGGCAGCCGCCGCGGGGTCCAGTCGGTCGGGATCGCGCGGGTCCAGTCGGTGGGGAGCTGCCGCGTCCAGTCGGTCGGCCGCTGCGCGCGGCGGCGGGACGGGACGATGTTGCCGGTGGGGAGGAAGTGCGACATGGTTTCTCCTAGGTGAGGGTTGTTGTACGGTGCGTAACCGGACGGTAGCCTGACCGGCCTAGTGACACACCGCGTTCATTCGATTACAGTGACGATTTCCGCGAAGAGTTCCGTCCTGAGAAGAGGGGCGTTTCGTGGGATTGTCCGGGTCCCCAGGGCGAAAGCCCAGCTCAGAACGTCCACGATCAGGTATCCGTACGTGGGCGATGTGGAAGCTGACCACTCCGGTGTTCGGCTATGTCCTCGTCGTCGACGCGCTGGCGCTGATCGCGGTCGTCGCGACGGCCACGCTCGTGCCGATCACCGCCCAGTCGATGCTCTGGTGTGGACTGATCCTCGCGGGCGAAATCGTGCACCTCGAAGCGGCGCAACGCATCGAGCGCATCCGCGAGCTCGCCGCCGACGGCCGTCCGCACATGCACCTGCAGTCGATCTGGATCTTCGCCGGGCTGCTCCTGCTGCCCCCGCCACTGGCCACACTCGTCATCGTCGTCAGCTACGCCCATTCCTGGGTCCGCGTTTACAAACGACGCGGCGTGATTCACCGGAAAGTGTTTTCCGGAGCCACCGTCATCCTCGCTTGTTTCGCCGCGGGCGCCGTTCTCCGGGCGGGAACCGGGTACGTGGCGCCGTACGTCCCCCACCTGGACGGCTTCGGCGGGATGACGGCGCTGCTGGCGGCCGGCCTCGTGTACTTCGGGCTCAACTACGTGCTGGTCATCCTCGCGATCCTGATGAGCAACCCGGGCAAGCCACCGCGGCAGGCGTTCGGCAACCCGTCCGACGTGCTGATCGTGCTGGCCGCGGTCGGCGTCGGCTGCGGCATCGCGCTGGTGATGACGGTCCGGCCGTGGCTGCTGCCGGTGCTCATGGTGACGCCGGTGGCGCTGCACATCGGGTTGCTGCTCCCGCAGTTCCAGGCCGCCGCGCGCACCGACTCCAAGACGGCGCTGCTGGCCCCGGAGTTCTGGGTCCAGCTGGCCCGCAACGAACTGGCCCGCGCGACCGAGCTCGCCTCGACGGCGGGCGTCCTGATGATCGACATCGACCACTTCAAGGCCATCGACGACGGCAACGGCCACCTGGCGGGCGACGAGGTCCTCCGCGCGATCGCGGCGGCGATCCAGGGCTCGGTCCGCGGCGGCGACTACGTGGGCCGCTTCGGCGGCGACGAGTTCGTGGTGCTGCTCCCGGGCGCGACGGGCGCGGAGATCGTGGCGATCGCCGACCGCATCCGGACGGCGATCGCGCGGGTCGAGGTGGCGGTCCCGGTGATCCGCCCGGGCAAGCCCGAGGTGATCGCCGGCCTGACCGCGTCGATCGGTGCGGCGGTCTACCCGGAAACGGCCGCCGAGTACACGATCCTCCTGCAGGCCGCGGACGACGCGGTGTTCGAGGCGAAGGCGGCGGGCCGCGACCGGGTGGTCCTGGCCACGGCCCGCACGGAGCTCACCCGCCCCGAAATCCCCGACGCGCGCTGACTACGGCAGGGTCGCCAGCGACGCTTCGAGCGCCGAGTCCGGGAGCTCGTTGTCCACCATCTCCCCGGCCAGGTAAGCGCCGTACGCGGGCAGGTCGAGGTGCGCGTGCCCGCACAGCGCCGTGAGGATCACCTTCTCCTCACCGGTTTCCTTGCACCGCAACGCTTCCTGGATGCACGCCGCGAGCGCGTGGGTCGGCTCGGGGGCCGGGATGATCCCCTCCGCCCGCGCGAACTGCACCCCCGCGGCGAAGCACTCCTGCTGCCCGATCGCGAGCGCTTCGATCAGACCCAGCTCGTAGATGTGCGAGATCAGCGGCGACATCCCGTGGTAGCGCAGGCCGCCCGCGTGGATCGGGTCCGGGATGAAGTCGTGGCCGAGCGTGTGCATCTTGAGCAGCGGCGTGAGGCCGGCCGTGTCGCCGAAGTCGTAGGCGTACTTCCCGCGCGTCAGCGTCGGGCACGCGGCCGGCTCGACCGCGCGGATGACCGGGTCCATCCGGCCGGCCAGCTTCTCGCGCAGGAACGGGAAGGCGAGCCCGCCGAAGTTCGAGCCGCCGCCGGTGCAGCCGACGAGCACGTCGGGGGTGTCACCGGCCAGCTCGAACTGCTTCAGCGCTTCTTCGCCGATGATCGTCTGGTGCAGCAGCACGTGGTTGAGGACGCTGCCCAGCGCGTACCGCGTGTCCGGGTCCTGCGCGGCCTGCTCGACGGCTTCGCTGATCGCGATCCCGAGGCTGCCGGTCGAGTCCGGGTGCTCGGCGAGGATGGCCTTGCCGGACTCGGTCAGCTCGGACGGGCTCGGGTGGACGATCGCGCCGAACGTCTCCATCATCAGCTTGCGGTAGGGCTTCTGGTCGTAGGAGGCCCGGACCTGCCACACCTCGCACCGGATGCCGTACTGCGCGCAGGCGAACGCGAGCGCGCTCCCCCACTGGCCGGCGCCGGTCTCGGTGGTCAGCCGGGTGACGCCCTCCTGCGCGTTGTAGAACGCCTGCGGCACGGCGGTGTTCGGCTTGTGCGAACCGACCGGGCTGACGCCCTCGTACTTGTAGTAGATCCGCGCCGGGGTGCCGAGCGCCTTCTCCAGCCGGCGCGCGCGGAACAGCGGCGACGGCCGCCACAGCCGGTAGACCTCCCGGACCTCCTCCGGGATGTCGACAAAGCGATCGGTCGTCACTTCCTGGGCGATGAGCGCCTGCGGGAAGAGCGGCGCCAGATCGGCCGGTCCGACCGGCTCGCGGGTGCCGGGGTGCAGCGGCGGCGGTGGCGGTTCGGGCAGGTCGGGAACGACGTTGTACCACTGCGTCGGGAGATCGGCTTCGTCCAGGATGTACTTGGTGCGGTCGGCCATCGCGCCTCCTAGGTCGGTCTCCCAACTTAGGTCGCGACCGGCCGCGGAGCCAGTACGGTGACCCGGTGGGGAACTTGGTCTTGCTCGACGCTCCGTCCAACCTGGGCCTGCGCCCGCCCGCCGAGGGCGCGACGCCCGGCTGCTACAAGACGCCCGGCGTGCTGCGCGACCTGGGCATCCTGCGCCGCCTGGGCGCGTCGGACGGCGGGGTCGTGACGCCCGGGCGGTACGTGGGCACCTGGCAGCCGGGCGACGGCGTCCGCAACTCGGCGGCGATCGCGGCGTACACGCGGGCGCTCGCGGCCCGGATCGCGTCGGTGCGCGCCGGCGGCGGCTTCCCGGTCGTCCTGGGCGGCGACTGCTCGATCTCGCTGGGCGCGATGCTGGCGCTGCGCCGCTGCGGCCGCTACGGGATCGCCTTCCTCGACGGCCACGACGACTTCCGCCACCTGCCCGCGGCCGAGCACGTCGGCGCGGCGGCGGGCGAGGACCTGGCGATCATGACCGGCCGCGGCGCCGACGACCTGGCCGACATCGACGGGCTCCGGCCGTACGTCCGCGACGAGGACGTCCTGGTCCTGGGCGTCCGGTCCGCCGAGTCGGCCCGGCTGGAGGCGGCGGGCATCGCGCACGTCACGTCGGAGTCGCTCATGGCCGGCACACCGGTGCCGCCGGCCTTCCCGGACCTGGACGGGTTCTGGGTGCACGTGGACATCGACGTCCTCGACCCGGCACACGTGTCTGCAGTGGACAGTCCCGACCCCGGCGGTCTCGACCCTTCGACGCTGGTTTCGGTGCTTCGCGAGCTGCTGGCGCGCCCAGGCGCGGCGGGCTTCGAGCTGACGGTGTTCGACCCCGACCTCGACCCGGACGGTCACCAGGCCGCCCTGGTCGCCGACATCTTGGAAAGGGCGTTGCGATGACCGACCTCCCGATCTGGCACCCGCCATCCGGTCGCGGCCCGGGCCTGGTGCTGATCCAGGAGATCTTCGGCCTGGACGACTACCTGCGCTCGGTGGCATCGGACCTCGCGGCGGCCGGGTACGTGGTGGCGATCCCGGAACTGTTCCGGCGGATCGCCCCGGGCTGGTCGTCGACGCACGACGAAGCGGGCGTGGCGGCGTCGATGAAGGTGGCGGCGTCGTTTGACCCGGAGCTGGGCCTGGCGGACGTACTGGAGACGGTGTCCCACCTCCGTTCCCGGCCGGCGGTGACCGGCGGCGTCGGCGTACTGGGCTTCTGCCTGGGCGGTTCGCTGGCGTTCGCGGCGGCGGCCGAAGGCGACCCGGACACAGCGGTGTCGTTCTACGGCTCGACGGTGGCGTCGTCGATCGGGGACCTGCCCCGGGTGACGTGCCCGATCCAGTTCCACTTCGGCGGGAAGGACCCGTACATCCCCCGCACGGACGTGGCTGTCGTCGAGTCCGCGGTCGCGGCTCATGAAGGCGCGGAGATCCACGTGCAGGAGGAGGCCGGGCACGCGTTCCACAACCACGCGGCCCCGATGTTCCACCACCCCGAGGCGGCGGCCCGGGCGTGGGAGCTGACGCTGGCCTTCCTCCGGCGCACGTTGCCGGCGTGAGCGGACCGCGATCCCACCACCCGGCGCCGGCCACGCCGCCCGGCCTGCGGCCGGCCGGGACCCGTGCCGCCGGCTCGCGTGTGGTCTACCTTCGTCACCAGCCGCTGACCCCGGAGGAGCCAACCATGCCCGAAGCCGTCGACTTCACCACCGTCTCGACCACCGGCCTGGAGTCATCCCAGGTGGCGGACGCCCTCGCCGGCCTGCGCGCGAACGAGGCCCGCTACTTCAAGAACAAGTACGGCCACGTGTTCACGGTGTCCCCCGCGGGCGAGGTGCCGTCCACGGTCGAGTGGGTGCACCGGATCCTGTCGGAGGAGCGCGAGATCGTCGTCTCGTCCCCGGCCCTGGAGGCGACCGAGTTCGAGGTCGAGGGCATCCGGATGGCGTACGTGTTCTACGAGAGCGGGTTGTCGATCAACGTGATGTACACCCTCGAGGACGGCGGGAAGCGAGCGGTGGGTTTCAAGCTGTCGGAGGGGATGGAGGTGCCGGCGGAGCTGGCGGCGTTCAAGTTCGCCCGCCAGAAGTCCAAGCTGGCGGGAACGATCCGGGGGTCGTACTTCGTGATCAAGAAGGAGTACTGACCCTGGAACCGAAAGCGCCGGACCGAGGTGGACTCGGCCCGGCGCTTCGAAGACCGGAGGCACGGAACACAGGTCTCTACTCGAGACCACCGTGGGCACCTCGCCGCCCCCGCGTGATGGAGGCCCCCGGAGTTGCCGGAAAATAGCACCACCTGAGCGGATGGTTGTCAAGGAGCGGCATGACGAGCCTCGTGGTGTGGGTCGCAGTGGATCAACGCGGGCCTTCCTCGGCGTACATCGCCACCGACAGCCGCATCAGCTGGCCGGCGGGCACGCCCGGAGACCCTCACTGGAACGGCGCCCGCAAGACGTACGCCACCACGAGGGGCGCCCACATCATGGGTTACGTCGGCGACGTGCTCTTCCCCGCCTTGACCTTGCCGACGGTGACGGCGCAACTGGACGAGTGCCCGGACGACGAAACGATCGAGAGCGCCCAAGCTCGCGTTCTGGAACTGGTCACCGCGGCCTGGCGCGGTGCACCTCCCCAGCTTCGGCTGGAGAGCCAGATCGTGCACTGCTGCCGGATCGGGTCGGCCATGCCGTCGAAGTTCGGCGTTCAGATCCTGCGCCTGCCGGCGGGAGAGACCCGTTGGACCACCACCGACCTCCAGGTACCGGCGGTCAGCTCGAAGATCGAATTTTTGGGAAGCGGCCGGCCACAGCTGGAAAAGAATCACCGTGCCTGGGTGAAGCCCACGGGATCGGAAAAGGATCGGACGAGCCGAGCCGTCTTCAGCGCCTTCTGCGACGCAGTCGGTTCGGGAGCGGATGCGCTCACCGGAGGAGCACCCCAGCTGGTGGGGCTCTACCGGCAAGGCCCTGGGCGGACGTTCGGCGTGCGGTGGCAGGGAAAGACCTACCTGCACGGCACCGAAGTCTCGGGTACGGAGCTCACGAATCTCGAGTACCGCAACTCTCGACTCGAAAGGGTCAACAGCGCGGGAACTCTTCTCGCCGGAGCCCAACGGCACGCGAATCGGCCGACTTGATCGGGTTCTCGACTGTCCGGGTGTAACAACGTGTCCGCGGTACCCGACCTAGGGCGTGTCTGACAAAAGTTTCGGCGGGTCGCTGGGATGCTGTCGGTCGTGTCGCGGTTTCAGTTGCTTTCCGACGATCAATGGACCTTGATCGAGGACCTGCTGCCGGTCCGCACCGGCAAGCGGGGCCGCCCGTTCTCCGACGCGCGAGCGATGGTCGAAGGGATCATCTACCGCTATCGGTGCGGGATTGCCTGGCGGGATGTTCCGGCGGTGTTCGGTCCGTGGCAGACGATCTGGACCTGGCATCGCCGGATGGCCAGCGACGGCACCTGGGACACCGTCCTGCAGCGCTTGCTCGCTGAAGCGGATGCAGCGGGCTTGGTGGATTGGTCGGTGTCGGTGGATTCCACGATCGCCCGAGCGCATCAGCACGCCACCAACATCACCCGTCCCACAGGGGGCTGGGTCGAACTACACGGATCTGCGCACCGAGCCGCCTGACCATGCGATCGGCCGCTCCCGCGGCGGCTGGAGCACCAAAGTGCACCACCTCGTCGACGGCAACGGCCGCCCGCTGGTCACGCTGGTCGGACCCGGCCAGGCCGGGGACGCACCGATGTTCCCGCATCTCATGCGACACCTGCGAATCCGCCGAGCCGGACGCGGCCGGGCTCGCACCCGGCCCGTCCGCGTCCGAGGCGACAAGGCCTACTCCTCACGAGCGATCCGCGGGCATCTGCGCGACCGCGGCATCACCGCAGTGATCCCAGAACCTGCTGACCAGGCCGGGCACCGCAAACGCCGCGGTTCCCGCGGCGGTCGTCCACCCGCCTTCGACGCGGTCGATTACCGCGGCCGCAACGTTGTCGAACGACGGTTCAACCTGCTCAAACAGTGGCGTGGCCTGGCAACTCGCTACGACAAGCTGGCTATCGTCTACCGATCTGCGGTCGTCCTCCACGCCGTGATCACCTGGACCAAGGCATTGTCAGACACGCCCTAGTACTGCAACGGCAGTTAGGTGAGTGGGTAGCCTCGTCGTTTGTAGTGGCTGAGGCGAGCTTGGTGTTGTCGTCGACGGCGGAAGCGGGACCAGGCCCAGATGTGGTCGGCGGCGTCGGCGACACGCAGCACCAGCTTGATAAGCAGACGCCTGATCTCCGGTAGCGTGAATCCGATCATGCCCGGCTCGGCGACGCCGGTTCCCCTTTTGCGACAAGGGATCGGGAGACCGCAAGCCAGGCGTGAGCGAGCATGGCCAGGGTGATGTGGGCATACCAAGCCCGCCAGGACCGGACCTGGTAGTGGTCGAGTCCGGCTTCGTTCTTGGCTTGCTGGAAACACTCCTCGATCCGCCAGCGAGTCCCGGCGATCCAGGCCAGGTTCAGCAGGCTCGAACGGCGAGGTCCGTAGCAGACGTAGTAGGCGATCTCGGTCGGGTCTGAGAGTGAGCGGCGGGCGAGCAGCCAGTGTCCACGTCCCGGCTGCCAGCCGATCCGGATCGGCACCCGCGCCCAGTCGTACTCGCGGGGCCCGTGCGCCCCGGCACCGACCGACAGCCGCCGCCACGACCGAGCGGGCAACTGCGCGATCAGTTCGTCGGCGCGGGCTTCGCGACCGCCGGTGGAGACCAGGGTGTCGTTGACCTTGGTGGCCAGCACGTGCGCGGCGTCGTGGGCTTCCAGCCACAACCGCAGGTACTTGACCTGCCCATAGGCCTCATCGGCGGTGATCCAGGTGAACGGCACCTTCGCGGCGAATGCCCGTGCCAGCATCGCCATGGCTTGGCGGGGTTTGGTCTCGAACTCGGTCCCGGCCGGAATCCCTGCTCGCCGGCACCGATCCTGGTCGGCAATCCACGGCTCGGGCAGATAGAGCTCCCGGTCGATCAGTGCATGTCCGCCGGCACCGGCATAGGCCAGGAAGGTGCCGATCTGGCAGTTCTCGATCCGCCCGGCGGTGCCGGAGTACTGCCGCTGCACGCCGGCCGACCGGGTGCCTTTCTTCAGGAACCCGGTGTCGTCGACGATCAGCACGCCACCGGGTTCGCCGAGATGCTCGATCACGTAGTCCCGAACGTCGTCGCGGACACCGTCGATGTCCCAGTCCGCCCAGCGCAGCAGCCGCTGCATCCCGTCCGGCGAGACCTCACCGGCCTGCTCGGCCAGCGTCCACCCGTTCTTCCGCTCCAGACCCGCGACCAGCCCAGACACATACTCCCGCGCCCGACCTCGAGGTTCCGACCGCGCGAACCGGCCCGCAATCCGCTCATGCACCCGGTCCAGCTGATCCATCACCACATCGACCACCACCAGGATGATCTACCACAACACCACTAACTGCCGTTGCAGTACTAGTCCGGTCGAATCGCCGAAGAAAGGACGCGCCGATGTCGTTCAACCAGGTCGAAATGACGAACGGGACCACCTACCGCGTGCTCGTCGAGTTCCGCGAACTCGTGCAACTCGTGGACAACGCGCTCAAGACCGGCGGGCTGATCACCCTCCCGATGGGCTTCGAGCAGCCCGGGAACCCGCGGACGATCAACCCCCAGCACATCGTCAGCGTGGTCGAAGGGATGCACTGAACCGGCCCGGGGAGCGCCGTCGCCAGGCCGGAGCCCGGCGACGGCGGTGGCTCAATTCCGGTACCTGAACAGGATCCGCCCGCGGTTCAGGTCGTACGGGCTCAGCTCCACCAGCACCCGGTCGAACGGCAGGATCTTGATGTAGTTCTTCCGGATCTTCCCGCTGATGTGCGCGAGCACCTTGTGCCCGTTCTCCAGCTCCACGCGGAAAGTCGCGTCACGAAGGCACTCCAGCACCGTGCCCTCGACTTCGATCCCTCCCTTGCCGCCCATCAGCGCACCACCAGCTCGACGGTGCTGCCCATCCGGCGCGCCCCGAAGCCCTGGACCAGCGCGATCGCCGCCGCATTGCCCTCGTCGACCTCACAAGAAACCGACTCGATTCCCCGACCGCACAAGGAATCCAGCACGTAGGTCAGCAAAGAGCGTCCGATCCCGCGACGCTGATGATCGGCACGGATCGCGATCAACCCGATCCGGGTCTGACGCCGCACCGGGCCCAACCGGACCAGACCCACGTAGTGCCCGGCTTCCGAAGCCACCACGTACTTCGCCAAGTCCGGGACAGCGGGACGCGGCAGCACCTCGGCGGGCATCGAAGCCCACCCTGCCGAAGCCTCGACCTCGGCGCGGACGACGTCGTCGAGAGAACGCAGCAGATCCTGGTCCGCCGCGGGCCCGATCGTCGTCCCGGGCGGAACAGTCCCCGGGGCAGTGGCCACGACGTACTCGAACTCACGCCGCCGGGTCGTGAAACCGGCGCGCTCCCAGCAGGACTTCAACCCGTCGTCGGCCTCGTCGACCACGGTGTACAGCGGACGGGGCAACGCCGGCAGCATCGCCGACGCGAGCCGCGTGAAGTCGTCGGTGTGCCACGTGTCGATGCTCAGGAACAGGCGCCCGTCGGGGCGCCGGGACGCTTCGGCCCGGCCGACCACGCGGTCGGCAGACAGTGCGTGCCAATGGTGTTCCGCCACCCGCGTGATGACCGTAGCGGGCTCGGAATGCGGAGAGTCCATGGAAAAGCCTTTCGGGAGTGCTTACTCACAGCGCTCCCGGCGGCCCCTGCGTCAGCCGCCAGACCGTGACAACGAGGGGAGCACCCACGACGATCCAACGTTCACGGGTACCACCTCCTCGGGCAAGATCACGGTTCGACGGCAAGCTACCAAACCCCTCGCGCAGCCGTCCAACGGTTTATCACGGGTGCTCGTTCAGCCACCTCGTCGGCGTGCCGATCGGGTCGTGGCCGGCGAAGCCTTCGAGCTTCTTGGCGTGGCGGCGCAGGGACTCCGTGATCTCGGCCTCCGTGCGGCCGTGGCGGTCGGCCGCGATCTGCAGGTGGGCCGCACTCTCCTTGACCTCCCAGGCGAGGTCGGACATCAGGTTGCCGGCCAGCGCCGCCAGTTCCTGCCACGCCGGGAACGGGCCGTCCGTCGTGTCGGACACGCCGAGGTCGCTCGGCCGGTACCAGGCCGCGCCGCACATCGAACCCCAGTAGACGAGGTCCGCGCCCTCGTTGATCTGCTTTTCGATCTGCGGCAGCGTGTCGGTGGCGAGGAAGTGCAGCACCTCCAGGTCGACCTTGATCCCGCTGACGTCGAGGGCTTCGAGCAGCGCCGGCTTCGGCATCGCGAACGACTTCGACCGCCGCGTGACGGTGTCCATGCCGTCCTTGATCTTGCCCTTGATGTCGTCCTCGCAGTCGCGGATAGTGCGCGCGAGCGTCTTCAGCGCCTCCCCCGCGCTCGCGATCACCTTCTCCGGGGTGCCGCCGGCGAACTCGACCGGCTGCTTGTTCGGCTCGTCGCCGGCGTGGAGCAGCGTCTCCAGCGCCGGGAGCGCCGCGCCGACGCCGGCCAGGATCGGCTGTGCCGGGGTCGGGAACGCCGCCGCGAGGGCGAACAACGCCGTGATCGTGCCGAGGTCGGCGACAGCCGAGCCACGGTCCTTCATGGCCGCGTGCATCTTGTCGGCGATGGCGTGGACGTCCTCGCGCGCCTTCGCCCAGATCTCCTTCTCGCCGCACAACGTCACGCCGGCGAGCAGCGCGACGGCGTACTGGCCGTGGAGCACCGTCGGCAGCGGGGTGCAGAAGTTCTGGTCGAACGCGAAGATCGTGGCGCCGCGCATGTTTTCGCCGCCGATCTTCTCCTGCAGGTAGCCGACGGTGTCGAGCGCGGCGTTGCCGACCGAGCTGACCCGGTCGGCGGCGCTCGTCAGCGACACGTACCAGGCGGCGTCGCGGACCTGGTCGAGGTAGGCGTCGAAGTCCGCCGGGTCAGGGATGGACCGCCACGGGCGGAACAGGTCCCGGATCGTCGTCTCGAAGTACCCGTAGACCTGCGAACCCGCGTTCGGGCCGGAGCCGTGGTCGAGACCGTCGGCGTACCCGGGCAGGCCGCCGCTCAGGACCTGGCCGCCCGAGGTCCGGGAAGGACTGCCCGGAGGCGTGATCTCGGCGCCGTTGGTGGCCGGCCACTGCTCGTAGTTGCCGTGGAAGTTGCGCTGCCAGCCGCGCGAGGCCATGAAGAACTCGATCGCCTCGTCGATGATCCGTTCGACCGTCTCGTCCAGCTGTTGCGCGAACCCCATCGCCGTCCTCTCCGTGCCGTGCCAGGTCGGGTGGACCACGCGCGACTGGGCCGAACGGTTTAGCGCGGACCGGTCAGGAATCGAGAAGCGCCGGTCACGGGGGCGGACCTAGCGTTACCGGCATGACGAACATCGACACCATCACCCTCGAGGTGGCCGACCCCGCCGCCGCCGAACGCTTCCACACCGCCGCCTTCGGGCCGGCCCTCCCGCTGCGCTTCCGCGCCGGCCAGGAGTCGTCCACCGGCTTCCGCGGCTTCACACTCTCCCTGGTCGTCGCCCAGCCCGCGGACGTCGATTCCCTGGTCGGCACGGCCCTCGAGGCCGGCGCGACGACGCTCAAGGCGCCCGCGAAGTCCATGTGGGGTTATGGCGCGGTCGTACAGGCCCCGGACGGGACGATCTGGAAGATCGCGACGTCGGCGAAGAAGAACACGGGCCCGGCCACCCGCGAGTTCGGCCCGGTCGTGCTCCTGCTGGGCGTCGCCGACGTGGCGGCGAGCAAGAAGTTCTACAGCGACCACGGCTTCCCGGTCGGCAAGAGCTTCGGGCGCATGTACGTGGAGTTCGACACCGGCGAGAGCCCGGTCAAGCTGGCGCTGTACCGGCGCAAGGCGCTGGCGAAGGACGCGGGCGTCTCCCCGGAGGGAACGGGCTCGCACCGCATCGCGGTCGGGGGCGCGGCGTTCACCGACCCGGACGGCTTCGCGTGGGAGACGACCGCCGCGGCCGAGCTGTCCTGAACCGTGTAATGAGCGGAGCCGGAAACCCGACTACCTGCTCATGCCCCACGTTGCTCTGCCCGGCGAACCCGAGGCCATCCTGGTCGACCCGCAGCGGTGGGCGGCCCGGCTCCCGCCCGGCGCGTGGCCGGAAGACTTCGCGCTCGACGGCGAGGTCCGGCGTGCCGACGTGTTCGCACTCGCGGATCGCTGGCGGGCGCTGGACGTTCCGGCCCTGCAGTTCACGGCCGGGGTACTGGCGTGGGGCCACGGGATCCGCGGCTACGGGCCCCACCGGACCAGCCGGGTCCTGGAACAGCCGGGCGCGGCCGAACGCCTGGAAGCGGCGCTGGCCGGACTCCGGGCGGACGTCACCCCGGACGTGCTGCTCGACAGCTACGAACGGTTCGGCACCACCGCGAAGGTCCGCGGCCTCGGGGCGGCGTTCTTCACGAAGCTTCTCTACTTCGCCGGGTACCGCCGCGGCGAAGGGGGCGTCCAGCCGCTGATCCTGGACAGGGTCGTGGCGAGGCGCCTGCCCGAGGAGGCGGGCCCGGCCTGGAAGTACACCACGGCGTGGTGGAGCAGCACCTGGTCGGACTACCTGCGCTGGGCCGCCGAGCAGGCCCGGCGCCCGGAGTACGGCAACGAACCGGACCGCGTCGAGATGGCCCTGTTCACCGGTGCCTGGACCGCCTGACTTCTGCGAACCCCCGCCGCAGTCGGCAGACTGGGGCGATGCCGGAACTGCCCGAAGTGGAACTCGCCCGCCAAGTCCTCGCCGGGGCGCTCGGGCGGAAGATCCGGGAGGTCGACGACCACGACGACTGGGTCTGCCGCCCGCACGCGCCCGGGGACATCCGGAGCGCGCTGCGGGGCGGCAAGCTCACCGAAGCGCACCGGCGGGGGAAAACCCTGTGGTGTGAAACCGAAAACGGCCGCGGGAAACCCGGTCCCACGCTCGGCCTGCACCTGGGGATGGCCGGGCAGCTGCGGTTCGGCGACGAGAGCGGGCCACCCCGGCGGCGGCGTGATCGCGACGAGAAGCCCGAGTGGTTCCGGTTCGCGATCACCTTCGCCGACGGCGAACAGCTGCGGCTCTTCGACACCCGGCGGCTCAGCCGGGTGCGGCTCGATCCCGATCTCGACGCGCTCGGGCCGGACGCCGGGGAGATCTCGCGCCAAGACTTCCGCGAGCGCGTCGGGCGGGGGCGGGCGCCGCTCAAGGCCCGGCTGCTGGACCAGTCCGTCGTCGCCGGGATCGGGAACCTGCTGGCCGACGAGACCCTCTGGCAAGCCGCGCTGAGCCCGGCACGACCGGTCAACGACCTGGACGACGACGAGCTCACCGGCCTCCACAAGGCGCTGCGGAAGGCGTTGCGCGCCGCGATCAAGCACGGTGGCGTGCACACCGGCGAGATCATCGGCCACCGCCGGGCCGGGGACCACTGCCCGCGGTGCGGTGCCGAAATGGCGCACGGCACCGTCGGCGGCCGCTCGACCTGGTGGTGCTCGAAGGAACAGACCGGCTAACGCGGCCCCAGCCCGGTGCGGCCGTCGAGCAGCTCGCGCGCCGCGTCGAGGTGGCCCGCGTGCCGCGCCGTCTCCTCGATGACGTGGAGCACCACCCCGCGCAGGTCGGTGATCTCCGCGCCGAGCGAACCCGGGTGGCGCGCCCGCGGCGGCGTCGACAACGGCGTCGCCGCGAACACCTCGTCGGACCGGCGGCACTGCTCGCGGTAGAACGCGAAAACGGCCTCCGGACGCCGTGGCGTGGTCAGCGGCCGGTGGTCGTCCGGCCAGGGCAGGGGATCCGCCGAGCCGGTGACGATCTCCTGGAACCAGTGCCGCTCGGCGTACCCCAGGTGCTCCACCATGCCGAGCGACGTCCAGCCGGACGGCAGGACCGGCCTCGTCAGCTCCTCCTCCCCGAGCCCGTCGAGGATCGCCAGAACGCTTTCGCGCTGCGCCCGCAGGAACGCCAGCAGCGTGCTCTTCTCGTCGTCGGTCACGGGCACGGACGCTAGCGGCACCCACCGACGAAAACCGGCGCACGGCGGCGAGCGGAATTTGTCGGACCCTTTCGGTAGCGTCGCAGTCATGGCAACACTGGTCACCTTCCACGCCCACCCGGACGACGAGTGCCTCCGCACCGCGGGCGTCATGCGCAAAGCCGTCGAGGACGGGCACCGGGTCGTGCTCGTCGTCGCCACCAAGGGCGAAGTCGGCGAGGTTCCCGACGGCTTCCTCGCCGAGGGCGAGAAACTCGAGGACCGGCGGGTCCAGGAGGCGCACGCGGCCGCGGCGATCCTCGGGGTCGAACGCGTCGAGTTCCTGGGCTACCGCGACTCCGGGATGATGGGCGAACCGACGAACGACGACCCGTCGTGCTTCTGGCGCGCCGACGTCGAAAAGGCGGCCGAGCAGCTCGCGGCGATCCTGCGCGAGGAATCGGCCGACGTCCTGACGGTCTACGACGACAACGGCGATTACGGCCACCCGGACCACATCCAGGTCCACCGCGTCGGCATGCGCGCGGCCGAGCTGGCCGGCACCGGCCGCGTCTTCCAGGCGACGTTCAACCGCGAATTCATGCAACGCGGCTTCGAAGCGGCGGTCGAGCAGGGCCTGATGCCGCCGGAGGCGGCCCCGAAACCGCCGGAGAACGTCGAGTTCGGCAAACCGGAAGCGGAAATCACGGCGGCGGTCGACGTGGCGAAGTACTCGTCGGTCAAACGGGCGGCGATGCGGGCGCACCCCAGTCAGATCAGCGAGGAGATGTTCATGCTGGCGATGCCGGATGACGCCTTCGCGTTCGCCTTCGGCACGGAGTGGTTCATCCGGTGGGGACAGGGGCCGGGGATCACGGAAACGGACCTGATGGCCGGACTCTGAACGCCGTCAGGCGAGCGCGGCCGTCACGTCCAGTTCCACCAGCTGGCCCGGGAACCCCAGCTGGGCGACACCCAGCAAGGTGCTCGCCGAGCTGAACGCCTCGCCGATCGGGGACGCCGTCAGCCGCGCCCACACCGCCGAGAGCGTCTCGCGGTCGGTGGTCACCACGTAGATCACCGTGCGGACCACGTCGGCCGGTCCGGCGCCGGCGAACGCCAGCGCGGCCGCCGTGTTGGCGGCCACCTGGTCGGCCTGGGCGAGCACGCCGCCCTCGACCACCGAGCCGTCGGCGGTGAGCGGGCACTGACCGGCCAGGTGGACCGTGCGCGTCGCCGTGGTCACCGTCACGTGGTGGTAGCCCGGCGGCGTGTGCAGGCCGGGCGGGTTCTGCCGTTCAATGGTCACCACCGCATCTTCACCAGTGCGGCAACCGGATTTCGCGGGAGGGTTTCGTGCGCAGGACGATCGACTGGGCCGACGGCGCCGTCGTCATCATCGACCAGACGGCGCTGCCCGGGGACTACCGGCTGCTCGAGCTGCGGACGGTCGGTGAGCTCGTCGACGCCGTCAAGCGGCTCGCCGTCCGCGGGGCGCCCGCGCTCGGGGCCGCCGGGGCGCTCGGGGTCGCGCTGGCCGCCCGGCTGGGTGGTGACGTCGAGGCGGACGCCGAGCTGATCGCGCACGCGCGCCCGACCGCGGTCAACCTCGCCTGGGGCGTCCGGCGGGCGCTCGCCAAGCTCGACCAGGGCGCGGACGCCGTCCTCGCCGAGGCGCTGGCCCTGCTGACCGAGGACGAAGAGCTCAACAAGACGGCTTCCGCGCACGCCGCCGAGATCGTGCTCGCGGAGTGCCCGCGCCGGCCGTTGCGGTTGCTGAGCCACTGCAACGCGGGGCGCCTCGCGACCGTCGGCTGGGGCAGCGCGCTCGGCGTCGTCTGGCACCTGCACGAACGCGGGCTCGTCGAAGAGGTCCTCGTCGACGAGACGCGTCCGCTGCTCCAAGGCGCCCGGCTGACGGCGTGGGAGCTGGCGCAGGCCGGCGTCCCCCACCGCGTCCAGCCCGACTCGGCGGCCGCGGCCGCCATGGCGCGCGGGATGGTCGACTGCGTACTGGTCGGCGCCGACCGGATCGCGACGAACGGCGACGTCGCCAACAAGATCGGCACCTACGGCCTGGCGATCGCCGCCCGGCACCACGGCGTCCCGTTCGTCGTGGTCGCGCCTTCGTCCACTGTGGACGAGCAGCTGGCGGACGGCGCGGGCATCGCGATCGAAGAACGCGATGCCCGCGAACTCACCGAGTACGCCGGAACCCCGGTCACGCCACCGGGCACCGAGGTGTTCAACCCCGCCTTCGACGTCACCCCGTTCGACCTGATCACGGCCGTGGTGACCGAGCGGGGGCGCCTGGCGCCCTAGGGCCGCGGGCCGATCTCGCGGCCGCCGTCGGTCACCGTGATGGCCATCGCCGGGCATGAGTCCGCCGCGTCGAGCACCGTTTCGTCGCCGTCGACCGACGACGTCAGCGTGTGCGCGACAGCGCCGTCGAGTGCGAACACCTCCGGCATCAGGGCGGCGCACATGCCCGACCCGATGCAGGTCTGTTCGTCGATCTGCACGTCCCAGCTCATCGTCACCATCCGATCGGCATCGACCGCGGTCCGCGGACGAGCATCTGCGTCTTCCACACGATATCGCCGGCCAGGTGCAGGCCCGGCATCTCGGTGACCAACGCGCGCAGCGCCTCCTGCAGTTCGAGCCGCGCGAGGGGCGCGCCGAGGCAGTGGTGGACGCCGTGGCCGAAGCCGAGGTGGTGGTTGTCCCCGCGGTCGAAGCGCAGTTCCTCGGCGTCGTCGAACTGCAGGCCGTCGCGGTTGGCCGCGCCGACCGCGACCAGCACCGGCTCCCCCGCGCGCACGAGCACCCCGCCGACCTCGACGTCTTCGGTGGCGTAACGGGCGAAGCCGGCGCCCGCGCCGAGCGGGACGAACCGCAGCAGCTCCTCGACGGCGGCCGGGATCAGGTCCGGCTCGGCGACCAGCCGCTCCCAGTGCTCGTGCTGGTCCTGCAGCGCGTAGACGAAGTTGGGGATCTGGCTCGCGGTCGTCTCGTGCCCGGCGACGAGGATGCCGACGCAGAGGTCGACGAGCTCCAGCTCGGTCAGCCGGTCGCGGACGTCGCGGGCCTCGATGAGCGCGGTCATCAGGTCGTCCTGCGGCGCCGCGCGGTGCTCGGCGATCAGGCCGCGCATGTAGTCGCGCAGCTCCTCGCGGTTGCGCTCGAACTCCTCGGGCGTGAGCCCGCTGGTGGACAGCGCGGCGTCGCTCCACACGCGGAACTTCGGCCGGTCGGCGACCGGGACGCCGAGCAGCTCGCAGATCACCGCGACCGGGATGGGCAGCGCGTAGGCATCGACGAGGTCGGCGGGCGCGCCGGCCGCCTTCATGTCCGCGATCAGCTCCGAAGCCAGCGAAGCGACGCGCGGCCGCAGGAGTTCGACGCGGCGCATGGTGAACGCCTTCGCGACCAGCGTCCGCAGCCGCGTGTGGTCCGGCGGGTCCATCTGCAGGATCCCGCCGTCCCGCTGCACCGGCATGCGCCGCGGCGCGTCCTTCTCCTTCTCCATCGCGCGCGAAAACCGCCGGTCGCCCAGCACGAGCCGGGCGTCGGCGTACCGGGTGGCCAGCCACGCCGGCTCCCCGTAGGTCATCTTCACCCGGACCATGCCTTCGCCTGCCCGAGCGGCCGCGTAGGCCTCGTTGAGGTCGAGGCCCGCCTCCTCGTTGAAGGGGTACGAGAGCGGCTCGGTGTGGGTGACTGTCATGCGGAACCCCCGTGCTCCAGGTTTGTAAGCAGCTGCTTACAACGCTACACAGGACGAGGGCTCACGTCGAGCACCCGGTCGAGCACGGTGTGCACACGAGCCGCGCAGACGACGGCCGATGGTCCGTTCGAGTGAGGTTGCCGAAAAGCGCAACACGACCCCGCCGGTAAACGATTCATTCGAATAGCACAACCACATTGATCGAATCCGAGCGAAACTCGTCTAAATGATGATCAGAACCCGCACCAAAGCAACACCCGGACTGATCTTTTGCATCAGCGTGGCCGCATGGCTGACCTCTTGCGGAAGCCCGGTCAAGAACAACACGGTTTCCGAACCCGGACCGTCGGCGACAACAACGGCGGCGTCGACCCTCGCGACCACAGCACACCCCACGACCCCGCCGACAGCCGCGGCGGACAACGATCATGGCGTCACCGTTCCCCACTCCGCCACACCGCCCGCCGGACCCGGCGCACCGACACCCGGTGCCCCACCGCCCCCGGGGCCGAGCAGTCACAGCAACAACACGGTTCCGGCGCCGATCCGGGTTCCCCTGCCGCTGGACGGGCTCTTCTTCAAGGAATTCGAAGTAGCCGAACGGCAATTGAGCTCGATCATCAGGGAGTCCTGCGGTGACGGCACACTGTGCCTCACCATCGGCAAAGCGGTCGACGACGACCCGGCCAACGACAACCCGGACTCGTGCAACCGGGTCCACTTCGTCCGGGGAGCCAAGGACGAAGGCGGTCGTTCGTACGTGACCACCAGCCGCGGCAGCGAAATCACGCTGGTCTTGTGGTCGTTGTGCACGGGGCCCGCGCCGTCGAGCGATTCGGGCGCCTCACAGACCCCTGCGCCGTGAAGCCGGACGAAAGTTCCGGAGAAGAACCCGAACTCCACCAGGAAGATCCGCCACCCGTTCCACCGGCGCCAGAGCCAGAGCCGAACCCGAGCAGGACCTCCGAACCCGGGACGACGGACGTCGCCGGACCGCCGTCCGGCTTCCCCGGCACACCGGCTTCCACCTTGAAGGCGATCGCCGCGGCGATCGGACCCACCGCGGCACTCACGGCACTGATGTACTACTTCGGCCTCTTGCACGCCTACTGGTTCCTCAGAACCTTCGGCGTCGACTACACGGTGATGAAGTTCACCACCCAGGACTACCTCCTTCGCAGCGCGGACGGGCTTTTCGTCCCCCTGACCACCTTGGCCGTCGCGGTCCTGGCCACCGCCTGGATCGTCCACCCGGCGATCAAGCTGCTGCTCCGGAGAAACCGGAAGGCCGGCACGTGGATCGCCGGGAGCGCAGCCGTCCTCATCGGCTCGGGACTCCTGGCGCTGGCCGCGGTCGGTATCGCCGACCCCGCCGGCCTCGAAGAGGTCCCCACCCTTCCCGGACTCGGCCTGAGCTGCGGCATCCTCTGCTTGACGGCCGCCGCACACCTGTACCGGAACCGCGCGAACAGCAAAGAAGCGCCCACACCGGAATTCACCGTCTTCTGGGAGTGGTCGGCGGTTTTTCTCCTGGTGGTCGTCGGCCTGTTCTGGGCCGCCGCCGACTATTCCGCTTCGGTCGGGTCCCGCCGGGGCGAGCAAGTACTGGAAAGTCTCGCGAGCTATCCCGATATCGCGTTGTACACCGAAAAAGATCTGAGCATCTCCGCGCCGGGCGTGACCAGGACGGACTGCAAGAACCGGGAAGCCGCGTTCAAGTACCGGTACGACGGGCTCAAGCTGATCATGCAGTCGGGCGATCAGTACCTGTTCGTCCCGTCCGGCTGGAGCGCAAGCACCGGCACGGCCGTGATCGTGCCCCGCAGCGACGCCATCCGGCTCGACACCTCGGGTGCCGCGCAGATGCACCGCCCCGCGTGCTGAGGCGGCCGAGCACGAGAGTCACCTGAACGATCACTCCATGTCACCGCCGTAACGGAAAGTTTCCGCCCACCTGTCACCGTGAGCCATTGCCGGGTCACCAAGGACTAGGTTACGGTGACCTAGGTGTGGATCGAGATCCTCCTGCTGTCGAAGCTGGCCCGCGAACCGATGCACGGCTACGAACTGCGCAAAGCCGTGGAGTCCTCGACCGGGCACACCTTGTCGAACAACTCGCTGTACCCCACGCTTCGGCGGTTCGTCGACGCGGGCGCCGTGAGCCGCAGTGCCGAGGAGCAGGAGGCCAAGCCGCCGCGGCACGTCTACACCGTCACCGATGTCGGGCGGGAGCTGCTGCACGACATGCTGGCGGACTTCCCGCCCGAGCTGGCGCTCAGCCAGGAGGAATTCCTGGCGCGCGTCGGCAACTTCGGGTGGCTGCGCCCGGAAGAACGGGCGCGGGTGCTCGAAGTCCGGGAACGGGCGCTGACCGCCGAGCACCGCCGGCTGACCGAGCTCGCCGCCGGGCAGGCCGATCCGTGGAGCCGGGCCGCGCTGCGGCACGTGCTCGGGCGGTTCGACGCCGAACTCCGCTGGCTTTCCGACCTGAACCGCGACCCCAGGAGCGACGCATGACCACCACCGAACAGACGCCTCGGCTCCCCTTTTCCCGCGGCAACGCGCTCGAGATCGCGCCGGACTACGAAGCGTTGCGACGGCAGGCGCCGGTGAGCCGCGTGCTCACCCCAGCAGGTGATCCGGCGTGGCTCATCACCTCGTACGAAGAGGCCAAGGAAGTCTTCCGCGACAAGCGCTTCGGGCGGTCGCACCCGGCGCCGGAGCAGGCGTCGCGGATCTCCTACGCCGCCGTGCAGGACGGCCCTAGCGGGGACTTCGAAAGCGAGGAGCGCGAGCACAAGCGGATGCGCCGGATGCTCGCGCCCGCCTTTTCCGCGCCGCGCATGCGGGCCCTCGGTGACCGGATCGCCGAGCTGACCGACCGCTGCCTCGACGACCTGCAGGCCGCGCGCGACGCCGACCCCGGCGCGCCGGTCGACCTCACCGACTTCCTCGCGTTCCCCTTGCCCGTGCTGGTGATCTGCGAGCTGCTCGGCGTGCCCTACGAGGACCGCGAGAAGTTCCGCGGCCTGTCCGAGCGGATCGCCATGATGGACGGCGGCGAAGACGCCCAGGCCGCGATGACCGAGTTCAAGGCCTACATGACGGAACTGGCCGAGGCCAAGCGCGCGGACCCGCAGCCCGACGTCATCTCCGACATGGTCGCCGTGCAGGCCGACGACCCGACGTTCACCGACGACGACCTCGCGCGGATGGGAGCCGGGCTGCTGTTCGCCGGCCACGAGACGACGTCGACGCGGATCGCGATGGGCACGCTGTTCCTGCTCACCGACACCGCCCGCCGCGACCGGTTCGCCGCCGACCCCGAGGGCCAGGTGGCGCAGACCGTCGAGGAGATCCTGCGGCTCACCGCCACCAGCGGCACCGGCCTGCTGCGCTACGCGCACGAAGACGTCGAGGTCGCGGGCATCCGGATCACCCGCGGCGACGCCGTCCTCATCTCCAGCGACGCGGCCAACCGCGACGAGGCCGTGTTCGCCGACCCCGACGAGTTCGACCCGGACCGGACGCCGAACGTGCACCTCGCCTTCGGCACCGGCGCCCACGTCTGCATCGGCGCCAACCTGGCCCGCACCGAGCTGCGCACGGTCTTCCCAAAGCTGTTCCGGCGCTTCCCGGGCCTGCGGCTCGCGGTCGGGATCGACGAAATCGGGGTCCGCACCAACCGCGTGGCCGGCGGCGTCGACCGCGTCCCCGTGGAGTGGTGAGCCGATGAAGATCACCACCGACACCGCCAGCTGTGTCGCTTCCGGGCAGTGCGTGCTGCTCGCGCCGGGCACGTTCGACCAGGACGAGGAGACCGGCACGGTCGTCCTCCTCACCGGGGAGCCGGCGGCGGGCGAGGAGGAGGCGGTCCGCCAGGCCGAGCTGACCTGCCCGGCCGCCGCGATCCGCCTCACCGGCTCGTAAGGGCGGGCGCACGCGCGTCCGGTTTGCCGGTTAGCCTGCACCGGTGAGCGAACAGCCCGGCCGGAAGCGGGACGCGGCCGCGACGCGGCTGGCGCTGCTGGACGCCGCCGCGAAGCTGTTCGCCGAGCGCGGGTTCGACCGGACGACCGTGCGGGACATCGCCAAGCTGGCCGGGGTCAACCAGTCGCTGCTCTTCCGGTACTTCGGCAGCAAGGAAGCGCTGTTCGAGGCGGTCATCGCGCGCAACGGGCGCGAACAGCTGGCCGCCACGCCGCCCGAACGGCTCTTCAGCGCTTCCTTGCTCAGCATGCTGGCGCCGGAGGGCGCGCGGAACCGGACGCTGGAGACGTACCTGCGCTCATCGGGCAGCGACGGCGTCGCGGCCGCGATCCGGCAGGAGATCGGCGAGGAGTACGCCCGCGTGCTGGCCACGCTGACCGACGCGCCGGACGCCGAGCTGCGCGCCGACCTCGCGCTCGCCTGGCTGATGGGCATCGCGCTGGTCCGCGAGATCTCCGGCAAGGAGCCGCTGGCCAGCGCCGACCCCGAGGAGGTCTGCCGCCTCGTGCTCACCGCGACGCGCACGCTGCTGGAGCGCAGCGAATAACCGCTGGACACCCGCCCTACCGTCGGGATCATGGTGCCCTTCCCGCCCGCGGCGACCGAGGCCGGGTTCGCGGCGCTCACCCGCGCCGGCCTGCTGCCCGCGGTCACCGGACTGCTGGGCCGCGACGACGTCGTGCCGTTCACCGAGGGCTCGCTGCCGGTCTACGCCGCCGGCGACGACCTGGTCCTCAAGCTGTACCCGCCGCTGTACCGCGACGAGCTCACCACCGAACGCACGGCGCTCGAAGTGCTGCACGGCCGTTTGCCGACGCCGGCGCTGAAGGACGCGGGCGAGCACGACGGCTGGGGCTGGCTGCTGATGGAACGCCTGCCCGGCCGGACGCTCAAGGAAGCCTGGCCCGCACTGTCCACTGAGGACAGGCGGCGGCTGATGCCCGAACTGGGCGAGCTGCTGGCCACGCTGCACGCGCTCGACGACCCGCGGCTGGCCGCGCTCCCGCCGGCCGGCTGGACCGCGTTCGTCGCCGGACAACGCGAAAAGGCCGTCGCCCACCACCGCCGGACCGGGCTGGACGAGACGTGGGTGGCGCAGGTCCCGGTGTTCCTCGACGCCGTCGACCTCGGGACGCCGCCGGTCGTGCCGCTGCACACGGAGTTCATGCGCGACCACGTCATGCTCGACGGCGGCCGCATCACCGGCCTGTTCGACTTCGAACCCGCGATGCGCGGCGCCGCGGAGTACGACTTCGTGGCGGTGGGCCTGTTCGTGACGAGCGGCGACGGCGACCTCCTGCGCCGGTTCCTCGACGGCTACGGGCAGCAGGTCGATCCCCGCCGTTGCCTGGCGTACGCGCTGCTGCACGTCTACAGCAACTTCCCTTGGTACTTCAGGGAAATGCCCGCACCCCCGGCGCCGACGCTGAACGCACTGGCGACGGCATGGTGGGGCTCAGGGCAAGGCACGCCGCAGTAGCTCGGCCAGGTGGACCGGACGGCGGCCCGACTCCTGCTCGATCTGCGTCCGGCAGCTGAAGCCGTCCGACACCACCACCGTCTCCGGAGAAGCCGCGCGGATCGCCGGCAACATCCGGTCCTCCGCCACCGCTTTGGACACGTCGTAGTGGCCGCGCTCGAAGCCGAAGTTGCCCGCCAGGCCGCAGCACCCCGAGTCCAGCGTCGTGTTGCGGACGCCCGCCGCCGCGAGGGCCGACTCGTCGGGGCCGAAGCCCAGTACCGCGTGCTGGTGGCAGTGCACCTGCGTGATCGCGTCCACGTCCAGCGCCGCGAACGGGATCGGCGCCCGCTCCAGCAGCTCCGCGAAGGTGAACGTGCGGGACGCCAGCAAGGAGGCCCGCTCGTCACCCGGCATGAGCGCCGGGAGGTCGCCGCGGAACAGCGCCGTGCAGCTCGGTTCCAGGCCGGCCACCTCGTAGCCGTCGGCCAGGTAGGGCGCGAGCACGTCCAGGGTCCGGTCCAGCACGCGCCGGGCCACGCCGAGCTGGCCCGTCGACACCCACGTCAGTCCACAACAGACTCCGCGGTCCGGGAGCACGACGTCGTAGCCCGCCGCGGTGAGCACCTCGTACGCGGCGTCGAGCACCGACGGCGTCAGGTAGTTGTTGAACGAGTCCGGCCACAGCACCACCCGGCGCTCGCCCGAGGCCCGTCGGCGAAGATCGGCCCGGCTACGCGTGAACGGCGAAGGCGCGAACGACGGCAGATCGCGTTCCGCCGCGATCCCGCCGAGCCGTTTCACCAGGCCCGCCAAGCGGGAGCGCCCGACGAAGTTGGCCAGCCGCGGTGCCCGCGCGCTGAGCCGCAGCCACATCGGGAGCCAGCCCATCGAGTAGTGCGACGCCGGGCGCAGCCGCCGCCGGTAGTGCTGGTGCAGGAACTCCGCCTTGTACGTCGCCATGTCGACGTCGACCGGGCAGTCCGACAGGCATCCCCTGCAGGACAGGCACAAATCGAGGGCATCGTGCACTTCGGACGATCGCCAGCCGTCCTTGATCACTTCGCCGTTGATCATCTCGGCGAGCAGGTGCGCGCGCCCGCGCGTCGAGTGCTGCTCCTCGCGGGTGGCCCGGTAGCTCGGGCACATCACGCCGCCACCGCTGGTGTTGCGGCACTTCCCGACGCCGACGCAGCGCCGCATCGCCTGCCCGAAACTCCCCCGGTCCTCGGGGTAGCCGAGGAACACGGCGTCCTCGACGGCCGGTGCCGCCGAGCGCACGCGCAGGTCCGCGTCGATCGCCCGGGGCGCCACCAGGATGCCGGGGTTCATCCGCCCGGCCGGGTCGAAGATCCCCTTGAACCGCGCGAAAACGTCCATCATCTCGGGGCTGTACATCCGGGACAGCAGCTCCGACCGCGCCTGGCCGTCGCCGTGCTCACCGGACAGCGAACCGCCGTGCGCCGCGACGAGGTCCGCGGCTTCTTCCAGGAAGCGCCGGAAGTCCGCCACGCCTGAGGACGACAGCAGGTCGAAGTCGAGCCGCAGATGCAAGCAGCCTTCGCCGTAGTGGCCGTACACGACGCTGCGGCGCCCGTGCGCCCGCATGAGCTCCTTGAACTCGCGCAGGTACGCGCCGAGCCGCTCGGGCGGGACGGCGGCGTCCTCCCAGCCCGGCCACGCTTCCGACCCGTCGGCGAGCCGCGTCGCGAGCCCGGCGCCCTCCTCGCGAATCCGCCACAGCCCGCGTTGCGCGGCCGGGTCGTCCACGATCGCGAAGCCCGTCAGATCGAGGGACGCCGCCAAGGCTCGTGCCCGCGAAGCCGGGTCGTCCCCGGCCAGCTCGACGAACAGCCACGCCCCACCCGGCGGCAGGTCGGCGGCCCGGCCCGGCAGCATCGCGACCAGCTCGGCGTCCACGCCTTCGACGGTCAGCGGCGACCACGGCAGGATCGCCGGCACCGCGTCAGCCGCCGCGATGTCGGACGGGAAGCCCAGCACCGCCAGCACTTTCCGGTCCGGGAGCTCGGCGAGGGACACGGTCGCTTCGAGGATCGTCACGCACGTGCCCTCGCTCCCGACGAGCGCCTTGGCGACGTCGAAGCCGTTCTCCGGCAACAGGTGCTCGAGCCCGTAGCCGGAAACGCGGCGCGGCCACGTCGAGAGTTCCTTGCGCAGCAACGCCAGGTTGTCGCGCACCAAAGCCCGCAGCTCGTCGAAGATCCGGCCTTCGGTGGGCTCGTCCGGCCCGAACCGCAGCCGCGTGCCGTCGTAGAGCAGCACCTCCAGCGAGCGGACGACGTCGACCGTGCGCCCCCACGCCACCGAGTGCGAGCCGCACGCGTTGTTGCCGATCATCCCGCCGATCGTGCAGCGGCTGTGCGTCGACGGGTCCGGCCCGAACCGCAGCCCGTGCGGCGCCGCGACCGCCTGCAGGTCGTCGAGCACGGTCCCGGGCAGCACCCGCGCGAGCCGGGTCCCCGGGTCCAGCGAGAGCACCCCGCCGAGGTGGCGGGACGCGTCGATGACCAGCCCGGGCCCGCACGCGTTCCCGGCGACGCTTGTGCCGCCGCCGCGCGCGATCACCGGCAGGTCACGGGCGCGGGCTTCGGCGACCGCGGCGACGACGTCGTCGACGGACTCCGGCAGGACCACGCCGCGCGGCACGTGGCGGTAGTTGGACGCGTCGGTCGTGTAGAGCGCGAGCGTGGCGGCGTCGGTGAGGATCTCCACACCTCCATTCAAGTCGACCGGGCGCCCGCGTACCTCTCCAGCCGGGTATGTCGGGAGCCACACCGGGTGCGACCGCTGTGAGATCCTCCGCCGGGTGACGATCGACCTGCACGCGCACAGCACGGCGTCCGACGGGACGACACCGCCGTCGGAGCTCCCCCGGCTCGCCGCCGAAGCCGGGCTGACGGTACTCGCGCTCACCGACCACGACACCTTCGCGGGGCTGGCCGCGGCGTCCGCTGCTTCGGACATCGAGCTGATCCCCGGCGTCGAGATCTCGTGCCGGCTCGACGACGCCGAGGTGCACCTGCTGGGGCTGTTCGTCGCTCCCGGGCACGCGGGACTGGCCGCCGCGCTCGAGCTGATCCGCACCGACCGGGACCACCGCGGGGTGCGGATGGTCGAACGGTGCCGGGAGCTGGGCGCGCCGATCACCCTTTCGCAAGTGAAGGAGATCGCCGCGGGCGCGCCGCTCGGCCGGCCGCACATCGCCGCGGCGCTGGCCGCCGTGGGCATCACCGACGCCTTCACCCCGGAGTGGATCGCCGACGGCGGCCGCGCGGACGTGCCCAAGCACGTCCTGGCCACGGCGGACGCGATCAGGCTGGTCCGGGCAGCCGGGGGTGTCGCGGTGCTCGCCCACCCGCGGTCGGTCAAGCGGCGGGCCGAGGTCTCCGACACGCAGCTGGCCACGCTGGCCGTGGCCGGGCTCGCCGGGATCGAGGTCGACCACCCGGAGCAGCCACCGGAGGTCGGCGCGCGACTCCGGGATGTGGCCGCGGACCTGGGATTGCTCACGACGGGGTCGAGCGACTTCCACGGCGACCGCAAGCCGGTCCGCCTCGGCGACTTCACGACGTCACCCGAGGTGTTCGCGGCGCTGCGGGAGGCTGCCGGAAGGCCGTGAACTTCAGGGAGTACGTGGCGCCGCACCAGAAGTGAGCCGTCGCCCGGCCAGCGCGGCCGCCTCGTGCAGCGGGGTGGTCGCGTTGGCCTCCGCGGAGTCCAGGAGGTTCGTGACGGTCTGCTCGATCGTCTCGACGCGGGCGAGCGCGGCCTCGTGGTCCAGGCCCTCCGCTTCGCGCGAGAGTGTGTACAGGATCCCGCCGGCGCTCGCGACGTAGTCGGGGATCCACCGCACGCCGCGGGCGGCCAGGTCGTCGGCCACGGTGTCGGCCGTGAGCTGGTTGTTGGCCGGCCCGACGACGAGCGGCGTGTCGAGCCGGGCGACCGTCTCGGGGCTGAGCACGCCGCCGACCGCCGCCGGGATCAGCACGTCGGCGGTAAGGGTGAGCGCTTTCCCGGGTTCGGTCCAGGTCAGGCCGCTCTTCTCGGCGTCGGCGCGCTTCGCGGGGTCGATGTCGGAGACGACGACGTCGGCGCCGGCCGCGTGCAGGCTCGCCGCGAGGTGCGCGCCCACGGAGCCGTAGCCGCTGATCACCACCCGGCGTCCCGCCACGTCCGCCGTGCCGAGGGCGGCCCGCAGCGCCGCGAGCACGCCGACGGCGGTCGGACCGCTGGAGGAACCGGTTCCGCCGGCGGACTCGGGCGTGCAGAACGCGTACGGCGAGGCCTCGCGCAGCACCAGCATGTCGGCCGGGCCGGTGCCGACGTCCGGACCGGCCCGGTAGGCCCCGCCGAACTCGGCGACCAGGTCGGCGTGGTCGAGCAGGACGTCCCGGCGCTCCTCGGGCGAAAGCACCCGCCCGGGCTCCGGCGCGATGACGCTCTTGCCGCCGCCGAACGCGAGCCCGGCGACGGCGCACTTCGCCGTCATGGCCGCCGACAGCCGCAGGACGTCGCCGACGGCTTCTTCGATCGTGGGGTAGGGCTTGAAGCGGCAGCCGCCGACGGCGGGGCCGAGCGCGGTCGAGTGGATCGCGACCATCGTGGTGACGCCGGATCGACGGCCACGCCGGGCGACGAGGTGCTCATGTGCGGTCATGGCAGCCGAAGTTAGAGTGATCGTCGGCGGTGCGGACGCCGTACCGAACGAAATTCGGTTCGACGAGGAGGTCACGGTGCTCGACGAACTTGATTCGGCGATCGTGCGGCACCTGCAGGAAGACGCGCGGCAGACCAACCGGGACATCGCCCGCAAGGTCGGCATCGCGCCCTCGACGTGCCTCGAACGCATCCGGCTGCTGCGCGAACGCGGCGTGATCCGCGGTTACCACGCCGACATCGACCTGGCGAGCCTCAACCGCGGCGTCCGGGCGCTGGTCACGGCGCAGGTGCGGCCGCTGAGCCGGGCGGTCATCGACTCCTTCCAGCGGTCGATCGCCGAACTGCCGGAAGTGCTCTCCGTGTACGTGACCGCGGGCAGTGACGATTTCCTGATCGAAGTCACCACGCCGGACATCGACGCGTTGCACGCTTTCCTCACCGACCGGCTGGCGCTGCGCCGGGAGATCGTGGGGTTCCGCACGTCGATCGTTTTCCGCCACTTGCGCAAGACGACGCTTGAACCGCTCGCTTAGGGGTATCCGGGGATCACCCGGAAAAGCGCGACACGCCACCCCTACGTGAACCCCTGAAATACCCGGGTTCGCACGCTCAGAGGCGGAAACTGTCGGTGGTGAGGCGTCTAATGAGCGAGACGGAAGGAGGCACCGCCATGATCACCGAATTGAACCATCGTGAGCGGGCCACGTTGAGAGCCGTGGCCGGGGGCCGCGCCGAAATCAGCTGCAGCTGCGAGCCCGACCTCTTCATCGACGGCCTGAGCTGCTGCGACCAGTCCACCGTGCACCGGCTCGCCCGGCTCGGGATGATCGCTCCGGCCCACCCGGGCAAGTGCGGCGAGCGCGTCCCCGCCCTGCTGACCGAGGCCGGCTCGCAGGCGCTGGGCGAAGTCCTCGCCATCGCCGCGTAATTTCGTTGCCACGCACTGGGGTCACTGCCAGCATCACCCGATGCACGTATTCCTCGAAACCGAGCGGCTGATCCTCCGCCGGTTCACCGAGAACGACGCGGACGCGCTCTTCGAGCTCTACGACGACGCGGAAGTGATGAAGTACCTCAATGGGGGCCTGCCGGCCGACCGCACGGAGATCGTCACCCTCGATCTCCCCGCGTTCCTCGGTTACTACGAGCGTTTCCCCGGTTACGGGTTCTGGGCGGCCATCGAGAAGCGGACCGGCGATTTCCTGGGGTGGTTCCATTTCCGCCCGCGTCCGCAGGACCCGCCCGACGCGCCGGAGCTGGGGTACCGGCTGCACCGCAAGGCCTGGGGGCGGGGCTACGGCACCGAAGGCTCAGCGGCACTGCTCGCGAAGGGGTTCACCGAACTGGGGGTCACCCGCGTGACGGCGTTCACCATGACGGTGAACCAGCGGTCGCGGCGCGTGATGGAGAAACTGGGGATGACGTTCGTCCGCACGTACTTCGAGGAGTTCCCCGAGCACGAGCGCGCCCCGGGCAGCGAGCACGGCGAAGTCGAGTACGCCATCACCCGAGAGCAGTGGTCCAGCCGGTCGTGAGTGTTCAGGACGGTTGGAACCGCCCTGAACACTCACGACCGGGGGGTCAGCGGTAGACCTCGAACTCGTAGATCCGCGCCGCGCCGTTGCCGTCGTTGGCGGGCGTGGTGATGTTCAGCTTCACGTACCGGGCCGAGCGCGTCGTGATCGGGTGGTACGTGCGGCTGGCGCGCGAACCGGACACGTTCGCGACCGTCGTCCACGTCGAGCCGTCGGTCGACGTCTGGATCGTGAACGCACCGGTGTTCCAGCCCGTCGTCTCCCCGCCGAGGCCGGCGTGGTCGACCACGAACGAGGACACGTTCTGCGCCGACCCGAGGTCGACCTGGAGGAACTTCGTCGCCGCGGTGCTGCAGAACTTGCTGTTGTCCGCCAGGCTGCCGTCGACGGCCTTGTCCGCGCTCTCGGCCGAGTTGCACGTCGCCGAGCCCGTGGCCGCCTTGCCCTGCGCCAGGTTCGTGCCGAGATCCGGTGCGGCAGGCGGCGGCGTGAACCCGTCGTTGTACGACGGCGGGACGTCCGCGGTGCCCGTGCCCCAGCCGCTCGGCGACGAGCCCATCGTGTAGTTCAGCGTCGACGCGCCCGCGATGTCGCCGTAGCGGATCCACGACCTGGTCGTCGAAGTCCCGTTGACGCTCAGGTTCTGCACGTACTGCGCGCCCTGGCCCGCGCCGGTGCCGGTGATCTGGATCGTGCCGCTCGGGCGGACGATCGAGACCGACGGGAACAGCGGCCCGTGCAGCGCCAGGACGTCCGCACCCGGCGTCGCCGGGTACATGCCCAGCGCGGCGAAGACGTACCACGCCGACGTGGCGCCGAGGTCGTCGTTGCCGGGCTCGCCGCCCGCACCGGTGGTGAACGACTCGTTCATCACGCGCCGCACCGCCGAACTGGTGCCCTGCGGGTGGGCCGCGTAGTTGTACGCCCACGGCACGCCGTGCTCGGGCTCGTTGCCGATGTAGAAGTACGGCTGGGTGAGGCCGCCGTTGAGCTGGGTGAAGTGGTGGTCGAGCCGCTGGACGGCGGTCTTGGTGCCGCCCATCAGGTTGATCAGCCCCTGGTAGTTGTAGGGCACCATCCACGTGTACTGCGACGGGTTGCCTTCGGTGTAGCCGCTGTTGCTCGACGGCACGACCGGCCACGCCCACGTGCCGGTGGTGCCGCGCGGCTGGATGTAGCCGGAATCGGTGCCGAACACGTTCTGCCACCACTGGGCGCGCTGCATGTAGGTGGTGTACTTCGCGGTGTCACCGACGGACTTCGCGAATTGCGCGATCGCGAAGTCGGACGCCGAGTATTCGAGCGAGTCCGAAGGGTCTTCGGTGATGTAGTGCCGGCTGAGGTAGCCGCTTTCCCGGCCGCGGATCGCCTGCCCCTGCGCGGTTCCGCCGTTGGAGCTTTTGTCCATCAGCGTGAGCGCCGCCGACGTGTCGAAGCCGCGGACGCCGAAGGCGTACATGCTGCCGACGACGATCGGCCCGGGGTCGCCGGTCATCACGAAGTGCTCGTTGTTGTTGTGCGACCACTTGGGCAGCAGGCCGCCCTGCTGGCCGTCCAGCACCATCGACTTCGCGATGTCGCTGGCTTCGTTCGGCGCGACCAGCCCGATCAGCGCGGCCCACGACCGGTAGATGTCCCAGCCGGAGTAGTTCTGGTAGACGGTGTGCGACGCGGTGTGGACCGCCTGGTCGAACCCGCGGTACTGGCCGTTGGTGTCGCTGGCGGTGTTCGGGTTCTGGAACACGTGGTATAGCGCCGTGTAGAACTTCTGCAGGTCCGCGGCCGCGCCGCCGGTCACCTGGACGCGATTGAGGATGGTGTTCCAGCTCGTGTCGGCCGCCGACCGCACGCCGGCGAAGTCGAAGCCGGGGCTCTCGGCGGCGAGGTTCGCCTGCGCGTTGGCCAGGCTGACGAACGAAATACCGACCTTCGCCTGCACGGTGGCGTTGCTCGAGGTGTCGAAAGTGACGTAGCCGCCCGAGTTCGTGCCGCTGGTGCTCGCGGAACCGGCGCTCACCGTGCCGCCGAGCCAGGTGCCGAACCCGCTGGGCGCGCGGTCGAACTGGATCACGTAGAAGATCTGGTACGTCTTCGAGGAACCGCAGAACCCCCCGCCGGTCACCGCACCGGTGAGCTGGCTGCCGCTGATGCTGATGGACCCGTTCCGGTTGCCGGTGGCGCTGCGGCCGGTGTTGACCAGCAGCCGCGCGGACGTCGTGTTCGGGTAGGTCAGCTTCATCGAGCCGGACCGCTTGGTCGCGGAAAGCTCGACGGTCGTGTTGTAGTTGTCGAGCTTGTTCTTGTAGTAGCCGGGCGCGGCCGATTCGTTCGCCTTGGTGTAGCGCCCCGCGTACCCGGTCCAGCCGGTGCCCGGCGAAGTCCCGATGGCGCCGGTGATCGGCAGCAGGCCGAGGTCTTCGTTGTTGGGGCAGCCGGCGCCGTTGAAGTGGGTCAGGCTGAATTCTTCGATGCCGGTGTCGCTGTAGCGGTACCCGGACGGCGACGCGGTCGGGGTGTCCGGGCTGAACTGCACCATCCCGAACGGCACGGTGGCCCCGGGGTAGGTGCTGCCGCCGGCCCCGCCCGGCACGGGGTTGGGCGAGTTGCTGTTGTCGGTGCCGATGAAGGGATTCACGTACTGCGTAAGGGCCAGCGTCGCGGCGTGGGCCGGGGTCGCGACGACCCCCGCCCCCACGACGGCCGCGGCGAGCACGGCCGCGCGCAGCCGTCTGGACAGCCTCGAGAGTGGTCTGGACATGGACCCTTCCTCTCCTTGCCGCACGCTTTCCGCCGGGCGACAACGTTGTCGGGCGTGGTGACAACGTTGTCAGCTCGGCATGCGCCGCGCTGACAACGTTCAGGGGATCGAAGTGGTACCGGAACTCGGTGGCACGACATGGTGCCACGGGAAGGCGGGTCGGCGGAAGCACCGAAAGTTCGTTGCGCGCCAAGCGGTTCCGGACCGGACCACGCGGCCGCGGTGGATCACCCGGTGGTTGTCGGCACCACCAGTGCCACCCGGACGGGCGCGAGGTCGCGAATGACTCGTTCGGGACCACCGACGCCGCCGATGACCCATTCGCGACCCCTCACCCAAGCCCAGCACACGCCCGGCGGCGCCCACGCTCCCGAGCACGCGCCCGGCGGGCACTCGCCAACCCCAGCGGCCGCCGACCCCCGCGGCACCGCCGCCACCAACCAGCCGGACACGAAGTCGCGGATGACCCATTCGCGACCCTCGCCCAAGCCGGGCACGCGCCCGGCGGCGCCTCAGGAACCCCGGGTCACCCAGTGGTCGCCGAGCTGCGTCGTCGACGCCTCGCCGTTCGTCAGATCGGCCAGCCAGCTCTCGAACGCCGGCGCCTCCCCCGGCGCCAAGCCGATCTCGAACCGCGCCTTCTCGTCGAACCGCGTCGCGTGGAGCAAGTACGGCGACGCGCGCAAGTCGTTCTCCAGCCGGCCCGCGCGGTCGTAGCTCACCGCCACTTCCACCCGTGCGAGACGCCGGTGTTCTAGTACACCAACAACTTCCAGTGCCTCCGAAACGGACTGTCCGTACGCGCGGATCAGTCCGCCCGCGCCCAGCAGCACGCCGCCGAAGTAGCGGGTCACCACCGCGACCGTGTCCGTGACCTCGCGGCGGCGCAGCACTTCCAGCATCGGCGTGCCCGCGGTACCGGCCGGTTCGCCGTCGTCGCTGGAGCGCTGGGTTCGCCCGTCCGGCCCCAAAACGAACGCGTGGCAGTGGTGTCGCGCGCCCGGTTCGGCGCGACGGCGGCCCGCGATGAACTCGCGCGCGACCTCCTCCGACGTCGCCGGGGCGAGCGCGCAGAGGAACCGGGAGCGCTTGATCTCGATCTCGTGGACCCCGGATCGAGCCACGGAGAGATAACGATCAGTCATCGGCCGAGTCCGCCATGTCCCCAGCTTCCCACCCCGCCACGACGCGCCGGCACGTGCCCCAGACCACTTGGGACAGACGTTTCCGCAGGTCAGCGGCCAGCCGCACCAGCAATCGGGAGGGACAGACCGACATATGGGACTACCCCCTGGCGCGTCAACGCAAGCGTGGCATTTCCCACCCGGGGGCAACGACGTATGTCGATAACAGCGAATTCACACTATCGTCATAAGACCCGGCGAACCCGGGAGTAACACCGCGCGCTCGGCTGACCCCCACCACAGTGGTCCGTCGTGCGCGCTCGCAGGACCGACACGTTCGGCTGCCCAGCGCTGTGCGGCCTCCCAGATGACCCGCGTCCGGTTTCCGAGCATCGGAGCTCGGCCGACGCTTCGCGGCATCTTGCACTTCGACAACAGCAACTGTTCTCGACTGACCATCGCGGTCCCGGACCACTTCGTTAACCGGTTCAGCTCGAACCACACGATGGAGTGAGTACCGGTCGCGCCAACGCCTTGGGAGGCGGCCAGCCGTGACCCACCGTGCCAATTCCCTGCCCCCGTTCGGGGAGCAGTTCAGCAACGCCGAGGCCGAGGGCCTCTACCGGAGCGACTACGAACACGACGCCTGCGGTGTCGCCTTCGTCGCCGACCTGACCGGGCGGCGCGATCACGCGATCGTCGCCAAAGCCCTGGTCGCGTTGCGCAACCTGGAACACCGAGGGGCGCGGGGAGCCGAACCGGACACCGGGGACGGCGCGGGCCTGCTCATCCAGGTCCCGGACGAGTTCTACCGCGAAGTCGTGGACTTCGAGCTGCCCGAGCCGGGCACCTACGCCGTCGGCACCGCTTTCCTGCCGCAGGACGAAAAACGCCGCGGCCGGGCCATGACGACCATCGAGCGCATCGCCGCCGAAGAGGACATGCGCGTCCTCGGCTGGCGAGAGCTGCCGGTGCACACCGAGCACTGCGGGCCGACCGCCGCCGAGACCATGCCGCACTTCACGCAGCTGTTCCTCGCCGCGCGCCGCCCGAAGCCGGAGCATTCGGACCCGCTGCACATCGAGCGCAGCGCCTTCTGCGTCCGCAAGCGCGCCGAGCACGAGCTCGTCGAGGACGACGTCTACTTCCCGTCGCTGTCCTCGCGCACGATCGTCTACAAAGGAATGCTCACCGAGCCGCAGGTCGAGCGCTTCTTCGCCGACCTCACCGACGAGCGCGTCACCAGCGCCATCGGCCTGGTGCACTCCCGCTTCTCCACCAACACCTTCCCGTCGTGGCCGCTGGCGCACCCGTACCGGTACGTCGCGCACAACGGCGAGATCAACACCCTGCGCGGCAACCGCAACTGGATGGACGCCCGCGAGGCGCTGCTCGAGACCGACCTGGTCCCGGGCGACCTCAAGCGGATCTACCCGGTGATCACCCGCGGCGCCAGCGACTCGGCGTCCTTCGACGAGGTGCTCGAGCTGCTCCACCTCGGTGGCCGCTCGCTGCCGCACTCGGTCCTGATGATGATCCCGGAGGCCTGGGAGAACCACCAGGAGATGGACCCGGCCCGGCGCGCCTTCTACGAGTTCCACTCGACGCTGATGGAGCCGTGGGACGGCCCGGCGCTGGTCGCCTTCACCGACGGCAGCCAGATCGGCGCGGTCCTGGACCGCAACGGCCTGCGTCCCGGCCGCTACTGGGTGACCGACGACGGCCTCGTCGTGCTGGCCTCCGAAGTCGGCGTGCTCGACCTCGACCCGGCGACGATCGTCCGGAAGGGACGCCTCGAACCCGGCCGGATGTTCCTCGTGGACACCGCCGAGGGCCGGATCATCGAGGACGAAGAGATCAAGACCCAGCTGGCCACCGAGCACCCGTACGACGAGTGGGTCGAGGCCGGGCTGCTCAACCTCGAGGACCTGCCCGAGCGCGACCGCGAGGTCCCGCTGCACGCCGCGCTCGTGCGCCGCCAGCAGGCGTTCGGCTACACCGAGGAGGAGCTCGACGCCATCCTCGAGCCGATGGCCCGCACCGGCGCGGAACCGATCGGCTCGATGGGCAACGACTCGCCCATCGCGACGCTGTCGAGCCGGCCGCGGCTGCTGTTCGACTACTTCATCCAGCTCTTCGCCCAGGTGACGAACCCGCCCCTGGACGCCATCCGCGAGGAGCTCGTGACCGCGCTCGGCACGCAGATCGGCGCCGAGCCGAACCTGCTCGTCGGCACCGCCGCCAGCTGCCGCCGGATCGTGCTGCCCTTCCCGGTGCTCGACAACGACCAGCTCGCGAAGCTGGTGCACGTCAACGACGACGGCGACCTGCCGGAGTTCCAGGCGGTCACCGTGCTCGGCCGCTACAACGTCCACGGCGGCGGCGAGGCGCTGGTCAAGCGCCTCGACGAGATCCGCGCCGAGGTGTCCGAGGCGATCGAGGACGGCGCGCGGCTGATCGTGCTGTCCGACCGCGGGGTCGACGAGGACCACGCGCCGATCCCGTCGCTGCTGCTGACCGGCGCGGTGCACCACCACCTCGTCCGTGAGAAGACGCGCACGCAGGTCGGCCTCATCGTCGAGGCCGGCGACGCGCGCGAGGTGCACCACATCGCGCTGCTCATCGGCTACGGCGTCGCCGCGGTGAACCCGTACCTGGCGATGGCGACCGTCGAAGAGATGGCCCGCCAGGGCCTGATCCCCGGCGTGACGCCGAAGGAAGCCACGCAGAACCTGATCAAGGCGCTCGGCAAGGGCGTCCGCAAGACGATGTCGAAGATGGGTGTCTCGACCGTCGCGTCCTACACCGGCGCGCAGATCTTCGAGGCGATCGGGCTCGGCGACGAGGTCATCGACAACTGCTTCACCGGCACGACGTCCCGCCTCGGCGGTGTCGGCTTCGAAACCCTCGCCGAAGAGGTCGCGAAGCGGCACAACTACGCCTTCCCGGCCGACGGCGTCCGGGCGGCGCACCGCGAGCTCGAAACCGGCGCGGACTACCAGTGGCGCCGCGAGGGCGAGCCGCACCTGTTCAACCCGCAGACGGTCTTCAAGCTGCAGCACTCCACCCGGTCCGGCAAGTACGAGATCTTCAAGGAGTACACGAAGTCCGTCGACGACCAGGCCGAGAAGCTGCTGACGCTGCGCGGGCTGTTCGACTTCAAGTACGGCAAGCGCGCGCCGGTGCCGATCGAGGAGGTCGAACCGGTCTCGGAGATCGTCAAGCGGTTCGCCACCGGCGCCATCTCCTACGGCTCGATTTCGATGGAGATGCACCAGACCCTCGCCATCGCGATGAACCGCCTCGGCGGCAAGTCGAATACCGGTGAGGGCGGCGAAGACGCGGAGCGGCTGTACGACCCGGAGCGCCGCAGCGCCGTGAAGCAGGTCGCGTCCGGCCGGTTCGGCGTCACGAGCGAGTACCTCGTCAACGCCGACGACATCCAGATCAAGATGGCGCAGGGCGCGAAGCCCGGCGAGGGCGGGCAGTTGCCCGGCGCGAAGGTGTACCCGTGGATCGCGAAGACGCGGTTCTCGACGCCGGGCGTCGGCCTCATCTCACCGCCGCCGCACCACGACATCTACTCGATCGAGGACCTGGCGCAGCTGATCCACGACCTCAAGAACGCCAACCCGAACGCGCGCATCCACGTGAAGCTCGTGTCCGAGGTCGGCGTCGGCACGGTCGCGGCGGGCGTGTCCAAGGCGCACGCGGACGTCGTGCTCATCTCGGGTCACGACGGCGGGACGGGCGCGTCGCCGCTGTCGTCCATCAAGCACGCCGGTGGCCCGTGGGAGCTCGGCCTGGCCGAGACGCAGCAGACGCTGCTGGCCAACCGGCTGCGCGACCGGATCGTCGTGCAGACCGACGGCCAGCTCAAGACCGGCCGCGACGTGATTGTCGCGGCGCTGCTCGGCGCCGAGGAGTTCGGCTTCGCGACCGCGCCGCTGGTGGTGTCGGGCTGCATCATGATGCGCGTCTGCCACCTCGACACGTGCCCGGTGGGCGTCGCGACACAGAACCCGAAGCTGCGCGAGAAGTTCAGCGGCAAGGCCGAATACGTCGTCAACTTCTTCGAGTTCATCGCCCAGGAAGTGCGCGAGTACCTGGCGGAGCTCGGTTTCCGGTCGATCGCCGAGGCGGTCGGGCACGCCGAGTTCCTCGACAAGCGCAAGGCCGTCGAGCACTGGAAGGCGGCCGGGCTGGACCTGTCGCCGATCTTCCACGTGCCCGAGCTGGCCCCGGCCGGGCTGCGCCTGCAGCAGACGCGGCAGGACCACGGGCTGGAGAAGGCGCTCGACAACACGCTGATCCAGCTGGCCGAAGGCGCGCTGAACTCCGGTGACAAGGTGCGGCTGGAACTGCCGGTGCGCAACGTGAACCGGACCGTCGGCACCATGCTCGGCTCCGAGCTGACCAAGCGGTGGGGCGGCGAAGGCCTGCCCGACGACACCATCGACGTCACCTTCACCGGGACGGCGGGCCAGTCGTTCGGCGCGTTCGTGCCGAAGGGCATCACGCTGCGGCTGATCGGCGACGGCAACGACTACGTCGGCAAGGGCCTCTCCGGCGGCCGGCTGATCGTGCGGCCGCCGAAGGAAGCCAGCTACGTCGCCGAAGAGCAGATCATCGCCGGCAACGTGATCGCCTACGGCGCCACGAGCGGCGAGATCTTCATCCGCGGCAAGGTCGGCGAGCGGTTCTGCGTGCGCAACTCCGGCGCGCTGGCCGTCGTCGAAGGCGTCGGCGACCACGGCGGCGAGTACATGACCGGCGGCCGGATGGTCGTGCTCGGCCCGATCGGGCGGAACTTCGCGGCCGGCATGTCCGGCGGCATCGCCTACGTGCTCGACCTGCCCGCGCACCGCGTCAACCCGGAGATGGTCGACCTCGACCCGCTCGACTCCGAGGACGCGGACTTCCTGCGCGAAACGCTGGAAAAGCACTACGACGAAACGGAATCCGCCGTCGCGCGGGAACTGCTGGCCGACTGGGACGCGGGCGTCGACCGCTTCGGGAAGGTCATGCCGAAGGACTACAAGCGCGTGCTCGCCGCCCAGGTGCAGGCCGAGCGCGACGGGCGCGACGTGAACGAGGCGATCATGGAGGCCGCACATGGCTGACCCCAAGGGCTTTCTGACCACCACCCGCGAAGAGCCGAAGCGCCGTCCGGTCGACCTCCGGCTGATGGACTGGCGCGAGGTCTACGAAGACTTCGCGTCGACGAAGCTGGAGAAGCAGGCCGGCCGCTGCATGGACTGCGGCATCCCGTTCTGCCACCAGGGCTGCCCGCTCGGGAACCTCATCCCCGAGTGGAACACGCTGGTGTGGCGGGACGACTGGCGCCAGGCCATCGAGCGGCTGCACGCGACGAACAACTTCCCGGAGTTCACCGGCACGCTGTGCCCGGCGCCGTGCGAAACCGCGTGCGTGCTCGGCATCAACGACGACCCGGTGACGATCAAGCGCGTCGAGATCTCCATCGTCGACCGCGCCTTCGAAGAGGGCTGGATCACGCCGGAAGTGCCCGCGGTGAAGACCGGCAAGAAGGTCGCGGTCGTGGGCTCCGGCCCGTCGGGACTCGCCGCGGCGCAGCAGCTCACGCGCGCGGGCCACAGCGTCGTGGTCTTCGAGCGGGCCGACAAGATCGGCGGGCTGCTGCGCTACGGCATCCCCGAGTTCAAGATGGAGAAGTCCCGCCTCGACCGCCGGCTCGCGCAGATGGAAGCCGAGGGCACGGAGTTCCGGGCGTCGGTGAACGTCGGCGCGGACCTGCCGGTGTCCGAGCTGCTGGCCCACGACGCCGTGGTGCTCGCCGGCGGGGCCACCGACTGGCGCGACCTCGCGATCCCCGGTCGCGAACTGGACGGCATCCACCAGGCCATGGAATTCCTGCCGCCGGCCAACCGGGTCGCCTCAGGCGACCTCGACGTCTCGCCGTATTCGGCCGAGGGCTTGGACGTCGTCGTCATCGGCGGCGGTGACACGGGCGCGGACTGCGTCGGGACGTCGCACCGCCAGGGCGCGCGTTCGGTGACGCAGCTGGAGATCATGCCCAAGCCGCCGGAGTCCCGTTCGGACGCCCACCCGTGGCCGACGTACCCGATGATCTACCGGGTGTCCTCGGCGCACGAAGAGGGCGGCGAGCGGCTGTACGCGGTGAACACGCAGGAGTTCCTGGGCGACGCCGACGGCCGCGTGCGGGCTCTGAAGCTGGTCGAGGTGCGCAACGAGGGCGGTAAGTTCGTCCCCGTCGAGGGCTCGGAGCGCGAGCTGCCCGCGCAGCTCGTCCTGCTGGCCATGGGCTTCCTCGGCCCGCAGAAGCAGGGCCTGCTCGAAGACCTCGGCGTCGAGCTGGACGGGCGCGGCAACGTCGTCCGCGACAAGGCGTTCAAGACGAGCCTCGACAACGTGTTCGTGGCCGGCGACATGGGCCGCGGCCAGTCCCTGATCGTCTGGGCGATCGCGGAGGGCCGCAGCGCCGCGGCCGGCGTCGACGCCTTCCTGACCGGGCGGGACTTCCTGCCCGCCCCGATCGCGCCGACGGACCGGCCGATCGCGTAAGCCCGGCGCCGGCGGGGGTGTCACTGTCGCCACCTCCGCCGGCGCTGTCCCACTCCTACCCGAAGTAGTGGCCCTTCTCGACGTCTTCGAGGAGGCCGGGCCGCGTCGGGCGCCAGCCGAGCAGCTCCTGCGTGCGCGCGCTGCCCGAGGGCTGGTCCACCGACAGGATCAGGCCCAGGAAGCCCAGCTCCCCGGCCGGAACCGACGTGGGCGGCAGGTTCAGCCGGGTGCCGATCACCTCGGCCAGGTCGCGGATCGCCACGCCTTCGTCGCCGACCGCGTGCAGCACCGCGCCCGCCGGGGCCTGCTCCAGTGCCAGGCGGAACAGGTGTGCGGCGTCCACGACGTGCACCGCGGGCCAGCGCTGCGTTCCGTCGCCGACGTAGGCCGAGACGCCCTTTTCGCGGTTCAGGCCGATCAGCTGGGCGATGAAGCCGTGGTTGTCGCCTTCGCCGTGCACCGACCGCGGCAGGCGGACGACGGACGACCGCACCCCGCGCCCGGCCATCGCGACCACCGCGCGGGCGATCTCGGTGCGGCCCGCGACCGGACCGGCGCCGTCCGGGTTGTCGTCCTCCAGGGACGCGCGCCCGGGCACGACCGGCGTGCCCGACGCGACCACGAACGGCTTGCCGGCCAGCGCCGAGCCCATCGCTTCGACGGCCCGCGCGTCGGTCTCGATCGTTTCCTCGATCCGGCTGAAGTCGTGCCCGAAGGCCAGGTGGACGACGCCGTCGGCGTCCGCTGAGGCGTTCCGGAGCAGCTCGAGGTCGGTCAGGCCGCCGCGGAGCGCCTCGCCGCCCATGGCCTCGATCGCGGCGGCCGAGCCGTCCGACCGGGCCAGGCCGACGACGTCGTGGCCGGCGCCCAGGAGTTCGGGGACGAGGGCCGAGCCGATCCAGCCCGACGCACCGGTGACGAAAACACGCATGACGACCTCCGCGCAGTGATGACACTTGGTGCCATCACCGTAGCACCGTGATGACACCCGGTGCCATCGCCTAAGCTGGGCCCCATGAGCCGGTGGGAGCCGAACACGCGCGAGCGGCTGATGCGCGCCGCCGTGGCGGAGTTCCTCGACCGGGGCTACGAGAGCGTCACGGTCGCCGAGATCACCGAGCGGGCCGGGCTCACCAAGCGCACGTTCTTCCGCCACTACGCCGACAAGCGCGAAGTGCTGTTCGCGGGCCAGGACATCCTGAGCCGCCTCTTTTCCGGCTCGATCGCTTCGGCGCCCGCGGAAGCGACGCCGGTCGAGGCGATCTCGGCGGCCCTGACGGCGATCGGCGAGGTGTTCGGGCCCGAGCGGCGCGAGTGGGCGCGCAAGGTCCAGGTGGTGGTCGCGGGCCACAGCGACCTGCGGGAACGAGAGTTGCTCAAGCGCGCGAAACTGCGGGCCGCGATGGCCGAGGCGTTGCGGGAACGCGGCGTCGGCGAACCGGCGGCGAGCCTGGCGGCCGAGATCGGCGGCCTAGCCTTCACCACGGGCTTCCAGCGGTGGCTGGAGCCGTCGGACGAACGCGGCTTCGGCGAGCTTTGCCGGGAAGCGCTGGCCGAACTGGTGGCGGCGACCGCCGCGCTCGGCAGGGCACCCGACCATGATTCCCGGGACCGGACGTCATGAAAGAGTCGTTCACTACATCCGCCGCACCCCGGACGGCCCCGGTCCTCAGCTGTCCAAGAGAGCGCTTCCCAGCGGGGTGAGCGAGTGCAGCACGGTGTTGCGCTCCCGGTGCGTGATGATCAGCCCGGCGCGCCGCAGCACCGTCGTGTGCTTGCTGACCGCCGACGGCGTGACCCCCAGCCGGGCCGCCAGTTCCGACGTCGAGCAGCCGACCGCCAGGATGGTCAGCGCCGCCGCGCGGGTCGGGCCCAGCAGGTCCGCCAGCGCGTTGCCCGGCGGCTTCCGGACCGCCCGGTCGAGGCCCGCGGCGTGCGCCGCGTGGCGGACGCACGGGTAGAGCAGCCGGGGCACGCCGCCCGGCACCGGCGGGACCAGCGCCGGGCCCACGGAAAAGTACGTCGGCACCAGCAGCAGGCCGGTGCCTTCCGACGGGAGCGAGCCGGGGAGCCCGTCGTCGGCCTCCAGGACCGGTGCCGCCCAGCGGATCTTCGGGCGCAGGCCGGTCAGGAGCGCGTCGACGCCGCCGTGGAGCAGCACCTGCGTGCGCATCCCGAGGTCCGCGTCCACCTGCGCGCACACCGCGTCCCAGCCCGGCGCGACCGCCAGGTCGTGGTAGTCCTGCATGGCCTGGACCAATCGGGGCAGGCCCGCGGTGTCGCCGTCGGCGAACGCGGCCGCCCACGACGGCAGGTCATGGTCGGGGGGCGCGGTGCGCAGCGATGCCTTGAGGCTCACCGGATCCGCCTTCAGCACCGCCGCGAGCCCCGTCTCGAGGTCGTAGCGGCCCGCCGCGGGCACCAGGAACTCCGGGATCGGCGCGTCCGGCCGGCACAGCCACATCAGCACCGCCGCGGAGTCCGGCAGCCCCTGCCAGACGCGGTAGCGCCACCGGTTGAACGCCGCGGAAGCCGCGTTGCGGCCGCCGTCGCGCCGCTGCAGGAGCTGCAGGCTCGCGGCCAGCTCACCCATCGGGTCGGCCGCGGCGGCGAGGCCGACGCGGACGAGGTCCGGCAACGTCAGTTCGATGCGCACGATCCCCCCGGGTCTTTGCCCCTCCATCGGGTGAAGATCTCGTTCCGTTACATATCTGACCTGCGTTTTTGCCTCTCCGGGAAATCTTCTCGACGGGGACGGACCGGCCCTGAATGATGGTTTCAGAGACCGCTTTCGGGGGTTCGCGGTCTCGACGAGGGGGATTCGCCGGCACTTCCCGGCGCCGGGCCGCAGCGGCCCGGCGCCGGTTGCCGCGCGCCTTCGTCGTCAGCACACCGATGATCCGAAAAGGGGAACGATGACGAAGATGAAGCGCCTGATGGTGACGGTCGCCGCGACCGCGGGCCTGTTCGGCCTGATCGCCGTGCCGCAGGCCGGCGCCGCGCCCGCCGACGGCAAGGGCACCGCGGTCTCCTCGCTCGGCCAGCTCAAGCTGCGCCCGGCGAAGGTGGCCGGCGTCCAGCAGAAGAAGTCGACGAACACGATGGCCGCCGCGGCCGTCGACCCGGGCCCGTACATCATCGAGTCCGCGGCCTTCGGCCGCTGCTGGGACGCCGACGCGAACACCATCAACGCCAACGGCACGAAGGTCCAGCTGTGGGACTGCAACGACACCGCCCCGAACCAGGCGTGGTGGCTGACGCAGAACCCGGAGGGCTACTACCGGTTCCAGAACTACCAGAGCGGCCGGTACCTCGACGCCGACGCGAACTCGATCGGCAAGAACGGCACCAAGATCCAGCTCTGGGACTTCCAGGCCGGTGGCAAGAACCAGTGGTGGAGCCTGACCGAGATCCCCGAGGGCTACCTGCGCCAGCAGACCCCGGCCAGCCCGCGCTACCTGACCGCCGAGGGCACGGTGGGCGGCAACGGCACGAAGCTGCAGCTGTGGGACTTCATCGCGGGCGGCAAGTCCCAGTGGTGGTTCTGATCCGCTAGGCACCGGAACGCGGGCCCCACACGGGGCCCGCGTTTCCGCGTCCCGGCACCGTCACGCGTAGTACCTTGGCAGCTCGGGAAGGTGCTGCGGAGGGATGGGCTTGGACCGGCACGAACGGCTCAGCGCACTGCTGGACATGGTGGGGCAGCGGGAAAAGATCGACGTCGAGGCCTCCGCGGAAGAGCTCGACGTCTCCCCCGCGACGATCCGGCGCGACCTTGACCACCTGGCCGGGCGCCGGCTGCTGACCCGCACGCGGGGCGGCGCGGTGGCCAGTAACGTGGCCTACGACCTGCCGCTGCGGCACAAAGCCGCGCGCAACGCCCCCGAAAAGCAGCGCATCAGCGCCGCCGCCGCCGGCCTGGTCGAACGCGGCATGGTGATCGGGCTCAACGGCGGCACGACGAGCACCCAGGTCGCCCGCGCGCTCGCGCTGCGCCCGGAAGCACCCGGCCGGGACGGCTCCCCGGCCCTGACCGTGGTGACCAACGCGCTCAACATCGCCCACGAGCTGGCGGTGCGCCCGCACATCAAGATCGTGGTGACCGGCGGCGTCGCCCGGCAGCACTCCTTCGAGCTGACCGGGCCGCTGGCGACCCTGTTCCTCGACCAGATCACGCTCGACCTGCTGTTCCTCGGCGTGGACGCGTTCGACGCCGAGCGCGGCGCGTACGCCCACCACGAGGGCGAGGCGAGCATCAACCGGCTGATGGCTTCGCGGGCCCGGCACGTGGTGGTGATCGCGGACAGCGGCAAGCTGGGCGGCCACGCCTTCGCCCGCATCTGCGACACGACGGCGGTCGACCGGCTGATCACGGATTCGGGCGCGGACCCCGGCCACGTCGCGGCGTTCGAAGCGGCCGGGGTCGACGTCCTCCTGGCTTAGCCGTCCAGCAGGTCCAGGGCCAGCAGGCCGGCGCCCAGGCGGCCGGCTTCGTCGCCCAGCTTCGCGATCCGCAGCTCCGGCATCGTCTGGAACGTCAGGTGCGCGGCCAGCCACTCGCGCACCGGCTCCAGCACGTAGTCGGCCGCGGTGAACAGGCCGCCGCCCAGGACGATCACTTCCGGGCCGAGCAGCGTCAGCAGCGTCCGGATGCCGTGGCCGAGCCCGTCGAGGGCGTCCTGGACCACCGCGACCGCGACCTCGTCGCCGCCGCGGGCCAGCTCGACCACTTCGCGGGCGCCGTCGGCCGGGCGGCCCGTGCGCTCGGTGTAGCGGCGGGCGATCGCGGCCGCCGACGAGATCGCCTCCAGGCAGCCGGTCGCGCCGCAGCCGCACTTGCCGGGGTGGCCCACGTCGATGTGGCCGACCTCGCCCGCCTGCCCGTGCGCGCGGTGGATCCGGCCGTCGAGCAGCAGCGCGGCCGCGATCCCGGTGCCGACCGGGATGAACGCCGCGTTCGTCGCACCCTGCCCGGCGCCGACCCGGAACTCGGCGATGCCGCCCGCGGTGACGTCGTGCCCGAACGCCACCGGCAGCCCCAGCCGCCCTTCCAGGAGCTCGCCGAAGTGCACTTCGCGCCAGTCGAGGTTGGCGGAGAAGTGGCAGATCCGGGTCTGCTCGTCGACGATCCCGGGCACCACGACGCCGACGGCGGCGGGCTGCCCGGTGCCCGCCTGCTCCGCCAGCGCGGCCACGATGTCCACGACCTGCGCCGCCAGCGCCGTCCCGTCCGCGCTGCGGGCCGTCTCCGCCCGCAGTGCCGCCTGGGGCTGGAGCTGCTCGTCGAGCAACGCCGCCTTGATCGTCGTCCCGCCCACATCGAGGGCCGCCACCATTCGAGTCACCGCGGCATTGTCACATTGACGCGCGCGGAACGGCGGACCTACGCTCAACCGGCCAGACGAGGAGATTCCGGAACGCGGTGCAAGTCCGCGCGGTCGCGCCACTGTGACCCCCGCCAGGGGGAAGCCAGACCCGGACCCTCGTGACCGACCCCGATGAGGCCGCGAAAGCCCGAGGAGGCCACGCTCATGTCCCACACGGCAGTTCCCGCCGTCCCGCTCCCGATCCGCATCCCGATCCGTGAGATCGTGCCGTGGGCGGTGTTCGTGGTGCTCCTCGCGCTGATCGCGCTGTACTTCGTGAGCGCCGAGCAGGGCGCCACCGCGGTGTTCGCGAACATGTACGTCCACGAGTTCGTGCACGACGGCCGGCACCTGCTGGCCTTCCCCTGCCACTGATCGGCGGCACGCACTCCCATGATGAAGACCCTGCTGGTCCGCGGCATGCTCGCGGGCCTGATCGCCGGTGTGCTCGCGTTCGGGTTCGCCTACGCCTTCGGTGAGCCGTCGGTGAACACCGCCATCGGCCTCGAAGAGTCCGGCGGCCATTCCCACTCGCACGACGCGGGCACCGGCGCCGAGCCCGCTGGAGAGCACGAAGAGGAGCTCGTCCCCCGGGACGTCCAGAGCACCGCCGGCCTGCTCGCCGGCGTCCTCGTCTACGGCGTGGCGATCGGCGGCCTGCTCTCGCTCGCCTTCGCGTTCGCCCAAGGACGCCTCGGCAACCTGCGCCCCCGCGTGACGGCCCTGCTGCTCACGGCGGGCGCGTTCACCGTGGTGTTCCTGGTGCCGTTCCTGAAGTACCCGGCCAACCCGCCCGCGGTCGGGCAGCCGGGCACGATCGGCTCGCGCACCGAGCTCTACTTCGGGTTCGTCGCGGTGTCCCTGCTCGCGGGCATCCTCGCGACGGTGTTCGGCCGCAAGCTGGCCGACCGCTTCGGCGCCTGGAACGGCTTCCTCCTCGCCGCGGCGGGCTACCTCGTCGTGATCGGCGTGGTGGCCTGGCTGATGCCGGTGGTCGACGAGGTCCCGGCGGAGTTCCCGGCGTCGACGCTGTGGAGCTTCCGCACGGCGTCGGTCGGCACCCAGGTGACGCTGTGGCTCGCGCTGGGCCTGGCGTTCGGCGCGTTCGCGGAGAAGGCGTTGAACAAGAAGGCCGTCGCCGTCGCCGCCTGACTAGGGAGCGCCCGGCGGGACGAACGGAAGTCCCGCCGGCGCGCCCCGGTCGAGCAACGCCAGCAGCGTCGCCGCGTCCAGGTGCTCCTCGATCGCGTCCGCGAGCTTGTCGAGCATTTCTTCGCGCAGGTCCCCGAACCCGGGCGCATCGGGCGCCGGGGCCCACTCGATGCCCGCCTGCGCCGCCGCTTCGGTGAGCCACGCGCGGCGGAAAGCGTCGTTCTCGAAGGCGCCGTGCCACATCGTGCCCCACACCGGGCCGGCGCGTACACCGTCCAAAAAGGACTCCCCGGTGGTGTTCACAGTCACCGAACCGTGGTGGATCTCGTAGGCGTGCACGGGGTTGCCGCGCCATTCGCCCGACGGCCGGGCGAGGACCTTCTCGGCGGCGAACGTCACCCGCGTCGGCAGCAGGCCGAGGCCGGGCACCGTACCGGCCCCGGACTCGACGTCGTCCACAATGGACTCCGCGAGCATCTGGTAGCCACCGCAGATGCCGAGCACCGGCCGGCCGGCGGTCTTACGGGCCGCCACCGCCGTGTCGAGGCCGCGCTCGCGCAGCCAGGCGAGGTCGTCGACGGTGGCGCGCGAACCGGGCAGCACGACGACGTCCGCGGCCACGACGACGTCCGGATCGGCGGTCAGCGTGACGGTGACCCCGGGCTCGGCGGCGAGCGCGTCGACGTCGGTGGCGTTGGACGCGCGCGGGAACCGCACGACGGCCACGCGCAGGCCACGACCGTGGGTCTCCCGGCGCCAGCCCGCGGCCGCCAGCGCGTCCTCGGAGTCGATCCACACGCGGTCGAGCCAGGGCAGGACGCCCAGCACGGGCCGTCCGGTGACCTTTTCGAGGCTGTCCAGGCCCGGGCGCAGCAGGCCGACGTCGCCGCGGAACTTGTTGACCACCCAGCCCGCGACGAGCGCCTGGTCTTCGGCCGAAAGCAGCGCGAGGGTGCCGAACATCGCGGCCAGCACGCCCCCGCGGTCGATGTCGCCGACGACCAGCACGGGCAGGCCGAACCGTCGCGCCAGCCCCATGTTGACGTAGTCGCCGCCGCGGAGGTTGATCTCCGCCGGGCTGCCGGCGCCCTCGCAGACGACGACGTCGTAGCGCCCGCTGAGGTCCTCGAACGCCTGGAAGGCGATCTCCGCGAGCCCGGCCCGCCCGGTGGCGTACTCGCCGGCTTCGAGCGTCCCGAACGGCTTCCCGAGCGCGACGACGTGACTGCGCCGGTCGCTGCCCGGCTTGAGCAGCACGGGGTTCATGGCGGCCTCGGGCTCGACCCCGGCGGCGCGGGCCTGCACCCACTGCGCCCGGCCGATCTCGGCGCCGTCGCCGCAGACCATCGAGTTGTTGGACATGTTCTGGGCCTTGAAGGGCGCCACACGGACGCCGCGACGCGCGAGCCACCGGCAGATCCCGGCGGTGACCAGGCTCTTCCCGGCATCGGACGTCGTCCCGGCGACGAGAAGGCCGCTCATCGCGCCGCCACCGCGGCCGCGGCGAGGACCGCCACCGCCCCGACCAGGCGGGACAAGAGCACCGCGCGCCTCAGGTCCACCGGCTCCGGGTCGCGCCCGTCCCCCAGCCTCGCCCGGCTCTCGACCTCACCGCCGTAGCTGTTCGTGCCGCCGAGCCGGATGCCCAGCGCGCCCGCGAAAGCCGCCTCGACCTGGCCGGCGTTCGGGCTGGGGTGCCGCGAACCGTCCCGGCGCCACACCCGCCAGGATTCCCGCGCCCGGCCGCCCGCGCACACCACCACGAGCGCCGCACCCAGCCGCGAGGGCACCAGGTTGGCCACGTCGTCGGCCCGCGCCGCGGCCCAGCCGAAGTTCCGGTACCGCGGGGAGCGGTAGCCGACCATCGCGTCGAGCGTGTTGAGCGCCCGGTACCCGAGCAGGCCCGGCAGCCCGGCGACCGCACCCCAGAACAGCGGCGCGACCACGGCGTCCGACGTGTTCTCGGCGATCGACTCGGTGGCCGCGCGGGTCAGCTCGGCGGTGTCGAGCGTTGTCGCGTCGCGCGCGCAGAGGTGCGACAGCCGCTGACGCGCTCCGGGCACTTCGCCCGCTTCGAGCAGTCTGGCCATTTCGGCGCCTTCGGCGGCGAGCCCACGGCCCCCGAGCACGACCCAGGTGGACGCGGCGGTGACCGCGAAGCGCGCGAAGGGGCGTCGCCGCGTCGCCGTCTGAAGCGCGACGCCCAGCCCTACGGCGGCGAAGGTGCACAACCCCGCGTACGCGACTCCGCGCGGCTTCGAGTCCGCCCACAGACGGTGTTCCAGGCGAGCCGCGGCACTGCCGAACAGGGCGACCGGATGACCCGTTCGGGGGTCACCGAACAGCGCGTCGGCGACGTATCCGGTAACGAGTCCGGCCGCTGTTGTCCCTAGACGGAGTGGCACGTGGCGCACGGTAGCGCGTGCACCACAATGCCGGGTATGACCAAGCTGACCTACCGGCTCGCCGGGTACCTCGAGACCCTGGCACGCGCCCTCCGCCGGTACGGACGCGACGAAGGCAAGGTGCTCGTCCTGGGCGGGGTCCGCTCGGGGAAGTCGCGGCACGCCGAGCGGCTCGTCGCCGGCCACCCGCACCTCGTCTACGTCGCGCCCGGCCTGCCCGCGGGCGAAGACGACCCCGAATGGGCCGCCCGGGTGGCCGCGCACCAGGCGCGGCGGCCGTCGCACTGGAAGACCGTCGAGACGACCGACCTCGCCGGCACCCTGCGCACGGCGACCGAGCCGCTGCTCATCGACTGCCTCGGCACCTGGCTCTCCCGCGTCCTCGACGACGTCGGCGCGTGGGAACAGAAGCGCGGCTGGGAGCACCGGCTGGACGACCGGCTCGAAGACTTCCTCGCCGCGTGGGCCGCGGCGCGGGTGCCGGTGGTCGCGGTCAGCAACGAAGTCGGCAGCGGTGTGGTGCCCGCAACGTCGTCCGGACGGCTGTTCCGTGATGTGCTGGGCGCACTCAACAACCGGGTGTCCGCCGACGCCGACCGGGTCGTGCTGGTCGTCGCGGGCCGGGCGCTCGACCTGTAGCTGGAGGCGCCCGTGTTCGACGTACCCGTGCCCGACCCCGCCGCCCGCGCCGCCGCGCTGGAGCGGCTCGACGGCCTGGTCAAACCGCTCGGCGCGCTCGGCAGGCTGGAGGAGCTCGCGGCCTGGCTGTCCGCGGCGCACGGCAGCGTCCCGCCGCGCCCGCTCGACGACGTCCGGGTGGTGGTCTTCGCGGGCGACCACGGCGTGTCGGCGCTCTCGGCGTACCCGCGCGAGGTGACGGCGGCGATGGTCCGGGTGTTCCTGGCGGGCAAGAGCGGCGTGAACGTGCTGGCCGCGCAGGTCGGCGCGCAGGTCCGGGTGGCCGACCTCGGCGTGGATTGGGACGGTTCGGACGTACCGGCCGCGGTGACGGCCCACAAGATCCGCCGCGGTTCGGGCTCGATCGACGTCGAGGACGCCCTGGCTCCCGGCGAAGCACGCGCGGCGTTCGAGGCGGGCCGGGCGATCGCCGCCGAGGAGGCCGCCGCGGACCTGCTGATCCCGGGCGACATGGGCATCGGCAACACCGCGGTGTGCGCGGCGGTGGTCGCGGCTTCCCTGGGCCTCCCGGCCGCGGAGGTGGTCGGCACGGGCACGGGCGTGGACGCGGCGGGCCTGTCCCGCAAGACTTCGGCGGTGGCCGCGGCCTTGTCACGGGCAGAGGGCCGCGTCGAGGACCCGTTCGACCGCCTGACGACGCTGGGCAGCGCATGCCTCGCGGCCACGGCGGGCTTCCTGGTGGAGGCGGCGGTCCGAGGCATCCCGGTCCTGCTGGACGGCGTGTTCTCCGGCGCGGCGGCCTTGGTCGCCCGGGACATCGCCCCGGGCGTGGAGCAGTGGTGGCTGGCCGGGCACCGGTCGACGGAGCCGTCGCAGGCGTTCGCGCTGAAGGCACTGGGCTTGGAGCCGATCCTGGACTTCGGCCTGCGGCTGGGCGAAGGCAGCGGCGCGGTGCAGGCGGTCCCGGCCCTGCGAGCGGCCCGGGCGATCCTGGCGGATATGGGCCTGCTGGCGGACCTGGCGTGACGCACGAGCCGCCCGGGGGCCCCGACCTGACGTCCACGGCCCCCGGCTCCGGCCCGGGCGGTTGCTGCCTGGCCGCCCCCGGGAGAAGACAAAACCCCACCACTCCCAGGGGGCCGTCCCAAGTCCAGTCTACCGGCCGCCCCACCGCCGAAACCCCCGCTCGGCGATCTGTGGACAACTCAGCCGCCGCCGAGCCACCTGTGGACAACCAGCCGTGAGCCGCTGGGCCGACTCCGCGCGGATGGCCGTCGGGACCCTCACCACCATCCCCGTCCCGGCACCCCGGGTCATCGACCGCCGCACGGCCGGCGGCGCCATGCTCCTGGCCCCCCTCGCCGCCGTCCCCCTGGCGCTCGCCGCCGGGCTCGTCGTCGCCGCCGGGCAAGCGCTCCACCTCCCGGCCCTCGCCACCGCCGCCCTCGCCATCGGGGCCGTCGCGCTCGGCAGCCGCGGCCTCCACCTCGACGGCCTCGCCGACACCGCCGACGGCCTCGGCGCGTCCTACGACCGCACCAAAGCCCTCGACGTCATGCGCCGCGGCGACGCGGGCCCCACCGGCGTCGCCACCCTCGTCCTCACCCTCCTCGTCCAAGCCGGCGCCCTCACCACCCCTTACCAAGCGTTCGCCGCCGTCCTCATCGGAAGGTGCACGCTCTCCATGGCCTGTGCGAACGGCGTCCCCTCCGCGCGCCCGGAAGGCCTCGGCGCCACCGTCGCCGGCTCGGTCCCCCGCACCGCCGCGCTCGCCATCGGCCTCGCCGCGGCCGCGCTGAGCGCGCTGCTGCCCGGGCTCCCCTGGTGGCGCGGACCGCTCGCGGTACTCCTCGCCTACGGAGTCACCGCCCTCCTCCTCAAGCGGTGCACGACCAGGCTCGGCGGCATCACCGGAGACGTCCTCGGCGCCGGGGTCGAAGCCGCCGTCGCGGCCGCCCTCCTCGCGCTCGCCTGAAACTGTCGTACCCCACCCCTAAAGTCGGCCGCGTGAACCGCACCGACCGTCTGTACGCGCTCGTCGAAGAGCTCCGCGCCGTGGCACCGAGGCCGCGCAGCGCGCGCTGGCTCGCGGCCAGGTTCGAGGTCAGCGCCCGCACCGTGGAACGCGACATCGGCGCGCTGCAGCAATCCGGCGTCCCGATCTACGCCGAACCCGGCCGCACCGGCGGGTACTGCCTCGACCGCGCGCACACGCTGCCGCCGGTCAACCTCACGCCCGGCGAAGCCGTCGCGATGGCGCTCGCGCTGCGCCGGCTGGACGGCACGCCCTTCCGCGCCGAAGCCGGCTCGGCGCTGCGCAAGCTCGTCGCGGCGATGCGGCAGGACGACGCCGCCGCGGCGCAGGACCTCGCTTCCCGCGTCCACCTGCTCGGCGACGCGAGCAGCCCACCGCCGATGCCGCAGGTGCTCGACACCCGCCGCGTCCTGCGCATCGGCTACCGCGATCGCGCGGGCGCCGTGACGCGGCGGGACGTCGAGCCGCTCGGGTACGTCGGCAAGCCCGGCCACTGGTACCTGGTGGCGTGGTGCCGGCTGCGCGAGGAGATCCGCGCTTTCCGCACCGACCGGATCACCTCCGTCGCCGTCACCGCCGAGGTGCCCCCGCCCCGCCCGTTGCGGCGCGAGGACCTCGACATCCCCTACGGCGTCGTCGACCAGCTCACTTTGGCGGGGTGAACACGGAAAAATGGTTGCCGGCCGGGTCGAGCAGGTGCGCGAAGGTGACGCCGACGGGGTTGACGGTGGGCGCGCGCTGCACGCGGCCCCCGGCGGCTTCGGCGCGCTCGCACGCGGCGGCGACGTCCTCGACGAGCACGGTGAAGATCGCGTAGTCCTCGGTACCGGTGGAGAGCCCGCCGCGCGAGCCGCCGGTGTCGATCACCCGGTACGCCGTGTCGGTGCTCGCCGTGTCGTCCTGCGCGACCTTCCAGCCGAAGACGTCACCGTAGAACCGTTCGGCGGCCGCCGGGTCGGTGGCGCCGATCTCGAACCAGGCGACGTCGTTGAATCCGGGCATGCTGTTCCTTTCGCTGCCACACCGGGTGTTTCCCGGCTCCGCCCACTCTGGGCGGTGGCGGCGACAGCCCCCTGTCGGTGTTTAGCGAACTTCTTCCAGCGCCTTCAAGAACGCGTCCGTCGTCGCGCGGTCACGCACGGCCAGGCGCAGGTGGTCCGGGCCGAGGCCGGGGAACGTGTCCCCGCGGCGGACCGCGTAGCCGGCGTCGCGCAGCCGCTCCCGCAGCGCCGCGCCGCCAGGGGCCCGCACCAGCACGAACGGGCCGCGCGGGTCGCCGAGCACGGCGAGGCCCGCCGAAGCCAGCCCGGACACCAGGTATTCGCGGTCGGACTCCGCCGCGTAGGCCAGCTTCTCGGCTTCCTCCAAAGCGGACGGCCGGCAGCACGCCACCGTGGCGACCCCGGCCAAGGTCGACACCGACCACGGCACCTGCACCGCCCGCAGCCGCTCGACGACGCCGGGTTCGGCGAGCACGTACCCCGCCCGCAGCCCGGCCAGGCCCCACGTCTTGGTCAGGCTGCGCAGCACGACGACACCGGGGTGGCCGGCGGCGAGGCTTTCCCCTTCGCCGGGCACCGCGTCCAGGAACGCCTCGTCCACGATGAGCAGCCGCCCGGGCCGCGTCAAGGCCAGCAACACCGAAGCGGGGTGCAGCACCGAAGTCGGGTTGGTCGGGTTGCCCACGAACACCAGGTCGGCGTCGGCCGGGACCAGCGCCGGGTCGAGGACGAAGCCGTCCGCTTCGGACAGGATCACGCGCGAAACGTCGTGCCCGGCGGCTCGCAACGCGGCCTCCGGCTCGGTGAACTGCGGGTGCACGACGACGGCGCGGCGCGGCCGCAAAGCCGACGCCAGCAGCGTGAACGCCTCCGCGGCACCGGCCGTGACCAGGACTTCTTCCACCGCACGCCCGTGCCGCGCGGCCACCGCCGCCGCGGCGTCCGCCGAGGAGGGATAAGCCGCCAGGGCGTCCAAAGCGGACACCAGTTCGGCACGCAGCCAGGAAGGCGGCCGCGCGAGGCGGACGTTCACCGCGAGGTCCACCAGCCCCGGCCCGACCTCGCGGTCGCCGTGGTGGTGGAGGTCGTAGTCAGGCACGGACCCGCACCCGCGCGGCGAACCGGTGCGCCAGCTCCGGGTACCCGGCCCAGTGGACGTGCAGGTAGGACGCGTGCAGCGTCGGCGACGCGAACCCGTCCAGCTGCCGGTCCCAGCCCCAGGCCGCCTTGGCGCCGTGCGAAGGCGTCACCTCGGTGCGGTGGAACTCGTGCCCGGTGACGCGCTGCCCGGCCGCGGCCAGGAGGTTGTCCTCCACGGCGACCGCGCGCCGGTAACCGAGCTTGCCGCGGGCGGTCATCTTCGCGTCCGCGGGCACCGCACCGACCATCGGGAGGCCATCCAGGGACTGGCACAGGTAAAGGAGCCCGGCGCATTCGGCGCTGACCGGCATCCCGCGCTCGATCGCCGAAGCGACCTGCGCGCGCAACGCCGTGTTCGCCGACAGCTCGGCCGCGTGCACTTCCGGGAACCCGCCGCCGAAGTACAGCCCGGCGCACCCCTCGGGCAGGGCTTCGTCGCGCAGCGGGTCGACGTCGACCACGTCGACCCCGCACGCGGCCAGCAGCTCGACGTTCTCGGTGTAGCGGAAGGTGAACGCCGCGCCACCGGCGGCGGCGACCGTCACGCGCGGACCGTCCACACCGGGCGCTTCCCACGGCGGCGCCGAAAGCCCCGGTGCGGCGGAGGCGATCCGGACGATCGCTTCGAGGTCGACGCCTTCGGTGACCCACGCGGCCAGCGCGGGCAGCACGTGCTGCGCTTCCGCGGCCCGTTCCGCCGCCGGGACGAGCCCGAGGTGGCGGCTCGGCGCGTGGATCTCCTCGTTGCGGTACAACGCGCCCAAGAGCGGCACGCCGGTCGCCTCGAGCGCGGAGGCGATCTCATCGAGGTGGCGCTGCGAGCCGAGCTTGTTGAGGATGACGCCGGCGAGCCGCACGCGGTTGTCGTAGTGGGCGAAGCCGAGCACGGTCGCGGCGACGCTGCGCGAAGCGGCCGAAGCGTCGACGACGAGCACGACCGGCGCGTCGAGCAGCCGGGCGACGTGCGCGGTCGAGGCGTAGCCCTCGGTGCCGAGCGCGCCGTCGAACAGGCCCATCACGCCCTCGATCACGGCGATGTCGGCGCCGGCCGAACCGTGGCGCAGCAACGGGATCAGCCGGTCCTCGCCCTGCAGGAAGGGGTCGAGGTTGCGCGCGGGCCGCCCGGTGGCGAGCGCGTGGTAGCTCGGGTCGATGAAGTCCGGCCCGACCTTGTGCCCGGACACGCGGTGCCCGGCCGTGCGCAGGGCCGCCATCAGCCCGGCGGCGACGGTGGTCTTGCCGTGCCCGGAGCCGGGCGCGGCGATCACCACGCGCGCTACCACTCGATCCCCCGCTGGCCCTTCTGGCCGGCGTCCATCGGGTGCTTCACCTTGGTCATCTCGGCGACCAGGTCGGCGGCATCGATCAGCTCCGGCGGCGCGTACCGGCCGGTGATGACGACGTGCTGGTGCCCGGGCCGCGAGACCAGGGTGGAAACGACGTCGTCGACCTCGAGCCAGCCCCACTTGAGCAGGTAGGAGAACTCGTCGAGGACGTAGAAGCCGTGCGCCTCGGCCGCGAGCCGGCGCTTGATCTCCGCCCAGCCCTCACGCGCGTTCGCGGCGTGGTCGTCTTCGGTGCCGGACTTGCGCGCCCAGCTCCAGCCCTCGCCCATCTTGTGCCACTCGACCGGGCCGCCCTCGCCGGTGTCGACGTGCAGCTTGCCCAGCGCCTTGAACGCGGCTTCCTCGCCCACGCGCCACTTCGCGGACTTGACGAACTGGAACACGCCGATCGACCAGCCCTGGTTCCAGGCCCGCAGCGCCATCCCGAACGCAGCCGTCGACTTGCCCTTCATCTCGCCGGTGTGCACGGCGAGCAACGGCCGGTTGCGGCGCTGGCGCGTGGTCAGCCCGTCGTCCGGCACGGTTTCCGGTTTGCCCTGCGGCATCAGGCGGCCCTTCCGGTCCGGGCGCGGACGGCGCCCGCCAGCGATTCGGCGGCGACGTCGGCGAGGGGAACGTGGTCCGCGCCCAGGTGGGCGGCGAGGTCGGCGGCCAGGCCGAGCCGCATCTTGCCGCTCTCGCAGTCCATCACGACCGTCGTGACGCCGGTCAGGAGCCCGGCCGCGGCCTGGGCGCGCGCGACGGCGTCCGGGCCGCTGGTGGCGCGGCCGTCGGTGACGACGACGAGCAGCGGACGGCGCCGCGGGTCGCGGATCTCCTCGACGCGCAGCACTCGCGCGGCCTCCAGCAGCCCTTCCGCCAGCGGCGTCCGGCCGCCGGTGGGCAGGCCTTCGAGGCGGGACGCGGCGGCGTCGACGCTGATCGTCGGCGGCAGCGCCAGTTCGGCGGCGGCACCGCGGAACGTGACCAGCCCGACCTTGTCCCGGCGCTGGTAGGCGTCGAGCAGCAGCGACAGCACCGCGGTCTTGACCTCGCGCATGCGGGCCTTCGCGCCCATCGAGCCGGACGCGTCGACGCAGAACAGCACGAGGTTGCCCTCGCGGCCTTCCCGCCGCGCGTACCGCAGGTCTTCAGGACACAGCTTCAGCGCGGCGCCGTCGCGGCCGCGGGCTTTCTGGTGCGGTGCCGCGGCTTTGACGGTCGCGACCAGGTGCGGCCGTCCGTCGCGGACGCTCGGCGGCTGCACGCCGATGGTGCGGCCGCTGTCGGTGATCGCGCGCGAGCGCCGGCCACGCTCGCCCTCGCCCATGCCCTTGACGCGGAAGACCTTGGCCTTGAACGTTTCCCCGGCGCCGACGGTGTTCTGCTGCCCGCCGTTCTGGTGCTGCTGCGGCGGCTGCCCCTGCGGAGCGTCGCCCTGGGGAACCTCCTGCGGGGCCTCGTCCGGCGTCGAACCCGAGCCGGGGCCGTCGTCCTCGGGACCGGGCTGCTCTCCCGCCCCGGCGTCCTGCAGGGCCTGCTCCAGCTGCTCCTCCGAGATGCCGGGCGCGTCGAACGGGTTGCGGCGGCGCCGGTGCGGCAGCGCGAGCCGCGCGGCGACGCGGACGTCTTCGGTGGTGACCTCGTCGCGGCCGGCCCAGGCCGCGTGCGCGACGGCGGTGCGGGCGGTCACGATGTCCGCGCGCATGCCGTCGACCTCGAAGGACGCGCAGATCTCGGCGATCTGGCGCAGGGCGTCGTCGGGCAGCTTGACCGCGGGCAGGAGCTTTTGCGCCGACTCGATCTCCTCGGCGAGCCGGGCATCCTCTTCGGCGTACCGCGCGGCGAAACCGTCGGGATCGGCTTCGTAGGCGAGGCGCCGGCGGACGACCTCGACGCGCTGCTCGGGGTCGCGGCTGGAGGCGACCTCGACGGTCAGCCCGAACCGGTCCAGCAGCTGCGGGCGCAGCTCGCCCTCTTCCGGGTTCATGGTGCCGATCAGCACGAACCGCGCGGCGTGCGAAACGGAAACGCCTTCGCGCTCGACGGTCGCGCGGCCCATCGCGGCGGCGTCGAGCAGGGTGTCGACGAGGTGGTCGTGCAGCAGGTTGACCTCGTCGACGTAGAGCAGCCCGCGGTGCGCGGCGGCGAGCAGGCCGGGCTGGAAGTCCGTGACGCCTTCGGCCAGCGCGCGTTCGAGGTGCAGCGAGCCGATGACGCGGTCTTCGGCCGCGCCGACCGGCAGCTCGACCAGCTTGGCGGGCCGCCGGTGCGCCGCGGCGCCGTCGTGCGGGCCGTCCGGGCAGAGCGGGTCGGGCGCGGCGGGATCGCAGGAGAACCGGCACCCGTCCACGACGTCGACGCCCGGCAGCAGCCCGGCGAGCGCGCGGACCATCGTCGACTTCGCGGTGCCCTTTTCGCCGCGCACCAGCACCCCGCCGACGGCGGGCGAAATCGAGGAGAGGACCAAGGCGAGACGCAGGTCCGGCAACCCGACGACGGCGGTGAACGGGTAGGGCTTCAACAGCACTCCTGAGGTCGGCGACCGGCCGATCATCGCACAGCGCCCGCCTCGCTTAGGGTGGGAAATCGTGCGCGAAAAATCACGTCGACCTGGCTCGGAACAGGCGGCACCCGACGGCCCCACCCGCCTGACGGTGGTGGGGATCGGGGCCGACGGGTGGCCCGGCCTGTCCGAACCGGCCCAGGCCCTCGTCCTCGGCGCCGACGTCGTGCTGGGTGCGCCGAGGCAGCTCGCGTACCTGCCGCCGGAGGTCGGCGGGGTGCCGTGGCCCTCGCCGCTGCTGCCGGCGCTCGACGCGTTCATCGCGGAGCACGAAGGGCAGCGGATCTGCGTCCTGGCCAGCGGGGACCCGTTTTTGTCGGGGGTCGGCACTACGCTCGTGGCACATGGATACGAGGTCGACGCGTTCCCCGCGGTCTCGTCGGTGACACTGGCCCGGGCCCGGCTGGGCTGGTCCGCCGAAGAGACCGAGGTGGTGACGATCGTCGGCCGCTCGTCGGCCCGCGTCGCCCGGGTGCTGGCCCCGCGGCGGCGGGTGCTCGTCCTGGGTGCCGACGCGACGGCGCTGCGCTCCCTCCTCACCGTGCGGGGGTATGGCGAGAGCGAGCTGTTCGCGCTGGAAAACCTGGGCGGCCCCGAGGAGCGCATCACCGACGGCTGGTCCGGCGATCCCGGCCCGCTGACGGTGTTCGCGCTGGAGTGCGTGGGTCCGGCACTGCCCCTGATCGGCATCCCGGACGACGTGTACGCCCACGACGGCCAGCTGACGAAGCGCGACCTGCGGGTTTCGGCCCTGTCGAGGCTCGCGCCGAGCCCCGGCGAGCTGCTGTGGGACGTCGGCGCGGGCGCGGGCAGCGTCGGCATCGAGTGGTCGCGGCTGAACGGGCTGAACCGGGCGATCGCGATCGAGCGAGACCCCGAGCGAGCGGAGCGGATCGGCCGCAACGCGGTGGACCTGGGCGTACCGGAACTGGAGGTGGTGACGGGAGAGGCACCGGAGGTGCTGAGCGCACTGCCCGCCCCGGACGCGGTGTTCATCGGCGGCGGCGTGACGGTGACGGGAGTACTGGAGGCATGTGTGGCCACGGGAGCGCGCGTGGTGGCGCACGGGGTGACGGTGGAGGCGGAACAGGTGCTGGCCCGGGCATACGCGGAGCACGGCGGCGAGCTGGTGCGCATCGGCGTGGAGCGAGCGGCCCCACTGGGCGGCTTCACGGGCTGGTCGCCGGCCCGGGTGGTGACGCAGTGGAGCAGCCGATGAGCACGGAAAGCAGCCGCACACGGCCGAGGCTGAGCGCACGGCCAACCACCGCCACCACCCACCGCACACGCCCGAGTCCACGCGGGCGGCCAACCACCGCCACCGCCGGCCGCACGCGCCCGAGTCTACGCGGGCGGCCAACCACCGCCGCCGGCCGCATCCTCGGGAGCCGCCGGTGACCGTCCACTTCATCGGCGCCGGGCCCGGTGCCGCCGACCTCATCACCGTGCGGGGCCGGGACCTTCTCGCCCGGTGCGGCGTCTGCCTCTACCCCGGCAGCATGACGCCCACCGATCTCCTTGCGTACTGCCCGCGGGAGGCGATCCTCATCGACACCGCGAACCTCGCGCTCGAAGCGATCGTCGCGCGGATGGTCGGTGCGCACCAGGACGGGAAGGTCGTCGCTCGGCTGACGTCCGGGGATCCGTCGCTCTACAGCGCCGTCGCCGAACAGATGCGGCGGCTCGACGTCGCCGGTGTCCCGTACGAGGTCGTTCCCGGCGTGCCCGCCTTCGCCGCGTCGGCCGCCGCGCTGAAACGGGAGCTCACCGTGCCCGAGATCGGGCAGAGCCTCGTCATCACGCGCGTCCAGGCGCGGTCCACCAAGATGCCGCCCGGGGAGACGCTCGCCGGGTTCGCCGCCACCGGGGCGACGCTCGCGCTGCACCTCGCCATCAACCACGTCGAGCGGGTGGCCGGCGAACTCGTCCCGCACTACGGCGCCGACTGCCCCGTGGCCGTCGTCGCGCTCGCGAGCCAGCCCGGGGAAACCGTCGTGCGCGGGGTGCTGGGCGATCTCCCCGCGCTCGTCCGCGAAGCCGGGATGACCCGCGCGGCCACGATCTTCGTCGGGCGGGTGCTGGCCGCCACGAACTTCCCCGACAGCTTCCTCTACTCGAGTGCCCGTGACCGGGCCGACCAACCGGAGTCGTTGTGACGGAACTGCGCTGGGGCCTGCTGGCCGCCGGGACGATCGCCGGCCACTTCGCCGCGGGTGTGCAAGAGAGCGAGCACGGCACGCTGGCCGCCGTCGGCGCGCGAGATGCCGGGCGGGCGCGGGACTTCGCCGCGCGGTTCGGCATCCCGAAGGCGTACGGCAGCTACGAAGACCTCCTCGCCGACCCCGGCGTCGACGCCGTCTACATCTCGACACCGCACGCCCTGCACAAGGACTGGGCGATCGCCGCCGCCGAGGCGGGCAAGCACGTGCTGTGCGAGAAGCCGCTGACGCTCACCGCCGCCGACGCCGAAGAGGTCATCGCCGCCGCGCGGGCGCACGACGTCTTCCTCATGGAAGGGTTCATGTACCGGCTGCACCCGCAGACGCGGCGGCTGGCCGAACTCGTCGCGAGCGGCGCGATCGGCGAAGTCCGCGCGGTCGACACCTCGTTCTCCTTCGACAGCAACCCCGAAGAGACCGCCCGCCTCAGCGATCCGGCGCTCGGGGGAGGCGGGATCCTCGACGTCGGCTGCTACTGCACGTCGCTCGCCCGGCTCGTCGCCCAGGCCGCCACCGGCGAAGACGTCGTCGAGCCGCTCGAAGTCAGCGGGATGGCCCGGCTGAGCGAGCACGGCGTCGACGAGTACGCGACCGGCCTGCTGCGGCTGCCCGGCGACATCCTCGCGACGATCTCGTGCGGCATCCGCCTGACCCGCGAAGACGGCATCCGCGTGTACGGCTCGCGCGGGCACCTCCACATCCCGCGGCCCGCGTGGATCCACCCGCTGCGGACGCCGGGCACGTCGCAGATCATCCTGACGCCGGCCGGCGGCGAACCGGAGGTCATCGAGGTCGAAGCGACCCAGGGTGTCTTCGCGCGCGAAGCCGACCACGTCGCCACGCACGTCGGGAACCGGCAGGCCCCCGAGCTGACCTGGGCCGAAACCCTGGCCAACCTGCGAACTCTCGACCGGTGGCGCGAGGCCGTCGGGTACGGACGTCCCCGGTGATCCTCATCCTCGGCGGCACCGGCGAAGCGCGGGAGCTCGCCGAAGACCTGACAGCGCGCGAAGTCCGCGTTGTCTCTTCGCTCGCGGGACGCGTGGCGCGGCCACGGCTGCCCGTCGGCGAAGTGCGCGTAGGCGGCTTCGGCGGCGCAGAAGGACTCGCGGCGTGGCTCCGCGAGAACGCAGTGAAAGCCGTCGTGGACGCCACGCACCCCTTCGCCGAACGCATCGGCGCCAACGCGGCGAAGGCGGCCGGGATCACCGGCACTCCCCTGCTGCGGCTCGCCCGCCCGGGCTGGCAGCCGGGCCCGGGGGACGTCTGGCACTGGGCGGACGACCTCGCCGACGCCGCGAAAAAGCTCCCCGGCCTGGGGAAGCGCGTGTTCCTCACCAGCGGCCGCCAAGGGCTGCCCGCCTTCGCGCACCTCGACGACCTGTGGTTCCTGATCCGCTGCGTCGACCCGCCCGAGCCGCCGCTGCCGCGCCACCACGAGCTGATCCTCGCCCGCGGGCCGTACGAAGTGGCCGCCGAGCGTGAGCTGCTCGGCCGCGTCGACGTCCTGGTCACCAAGGACTCCGGCGGCGGCCGGACCAGCGCGAAGCTGACCGCGGCCCGGGAGCTGGGCAAGCCCGTCCTGGTCGTCCGGCGCCCGCCGCGGCCGGTGACCGAGACCGCCGCGACCGTCCCGGAAGCCGTCGAATGGGTGCTGCACCGATGATCGAAGAGTTCTACGAAGTCCTGCGCAAGCGGCGGGACGTCCGCGGCGAGTTCACCGGCGCGCCCGTCCCGGAAGCGACTCTGACGAGGGTCCTGGAAGCCGCGCACGCCGCGCCCAGCGTCGGGCTCACCCAGCCCTGGGACTTCGTGCTGGTCGACGACCACCCGACGCGCGAGAAGTTCGCGAAGCACGTCCACGAAGAGCGCGAGGTGTTCGCCGCGCAGCTGGCCGAGCACCGCGCCGGCACCTTCGCGAACATCAAGATCGAGGGCATCCTCGAGTCGAGCCTCGGCATCGTCGTCACCTACGACCCGGCCCGCGGCGCGCCCGACGTGCTCGGCAGGCACGCCATCGCCGACGCCGGCCTGTACTCGGTGTGCCTGGCCATCCAGAACCTGTGGCTCGCCGCCACCGCGGAAGGCCTCGGCGTCGGCTGGGTGAGCTTCTACCGGGAGCCGTTCCTGAGCGAGCTGCTGGGCATCCCGGACGGCGTCCGGCCGGTCGCGTGGCTCTGCGTGGGCCCGGTGAGCCGGCTCGAGAGCGTGCCGGACCTGGAGCGCCACGGCTGGCGCAACCGCCGTCCCCTGACGGAGGCGGTCCACCACGGGCGGTTCACCCCACGTGATCCGGGGGCTGCGTCAGCCGCCGACCGCTGACCCGTTAGCGTTGCGCCGATGCGTCTGATTGCCGTAGCGCTGGGGTTGCTCTCGGCCTTGTGCGCGCTGGCTTTCCCCTTCCTGCCGGTGGTGCAGGACACGGCGGAGGTCGTCTGGCCGACCGGCAGCGACACCCGCTCCGTCAACGCGCCCTTGACCGGGTACTGGGCCCAGGACCTGCGTGCCGAACTGCCGTGCGCGGCGATCCGCTCGGTCGACGCCCGCACGAACGGCCCGGGTCTGCTGTTCGCCACCGTGCCGGACGGCCGCACCGACCCGAAGTCGGGCAACGGCGTCGGCATGCAGCTGCGCGTGGACAACGGCGTGCTGCTCGCCTCCAGCCAGGGTCAGCAGATCGCCCAGCAGCCGCTGCCCGCCGAGAAGTGCGACGTCGAACTGGACGTCGACGCGACGCAGATGACCCTCGCCGTGGCCGGGACGCCGATCTTCCACGCCAACGGCGACGTGCGGCCCCGCGTCGTCGGCATCTACTCCTCGATCAACTCGAGCAAGGACCCGATCGCCGGCCTGCACGTCTCGGTCGTGCCGGACACGCGCTACCAGACGTCGCCGACCGCGCTGAAGATCGTCGTCGGCGTGGTCGCCATCCTGTCGTTGATCGGCTGCATGATCGCGGTCTGGCGGCGCGACTCCGGCTTCGCGCGCCGCGCCCCGCGCTGGGCGCCGGTCGGCTGGTGGCGGCTGACGCTGCGGGACGCGACGGTGATCGCAGCGCTCGGCGCGTGGGTCTTCATCGGGCCGGTGACCTCGGACGACGGCTACATCCTCACGATGGCCCGGGTCACCGAATCGACCGGCTACCTGACGAACTACCACCGCTGGTTCGGCGTCGCCGAGGCGCCGTTCGGCTGGTTCTACCACGTGTTCGAGCTGATGACGCACGTCAGCACGGTGCCGCCGTGGATCCGGCTGCCGTCGTTCCTGCTCGGCGTGCTCAGCTGGCTGCTGATCAGCCGCGAGGTGATGCCGCGCCTGGGCACCCAGATCCGCACCAGCCGCCCGGCCAGCTGGGCCGCGGCGACGGTGTTCCTGATCTGGTGGATGCCCTACAACAACGGCGTCCGGCCGGAACCGGTGGCCGCGCTCGGCTCGCTGCTGGCGATCTGCGCGGTCGAGCGCACGCTGGTGACGCGACGGCTGCTGCCGCTCTGCCTCGGCCTGACCGCCGCCGGGTTCACCCTGGCCGCGACGCCGACCGGGCTGCTCGCGGTGGCGCCGTTCCTGGTCGCTGCGCGGCCGCTGTTCAAGCTGGTGCGCCAGCGCGCGAACGAGAGCGGCTGGCTGCCGGTGCTGGCGCCGGTCGCCGCGGCCGGGCTGCTCGTGCTGGTCGTGGTGTTCGCCGACCAGACGTTCGCGACGGTGCAGGAGGCGACCCGGATCCGCACCCAGGTCGGCCCGAACCTGTCGTGGTTCCAGGAACTCGCGCGCTACCAGCTGTTGTTCGAAAGCCTGCCGGACGGCTCGGCGCCCCGCCGCTTCCCGGTGCTGCTGGTCGGCCTCTGCACCGCCACCTGCCTGGTGATGCTGCTGCGCCGCGGCCGCATCCAGGGCGCGGCGCTCGGCCCCGCGCGCCGCCTGATCGGCACGACGGCGTTGTTCTTCCTGCTGCTGGCGCTGACGCCGACGAAGTGGACGCACCACTTCGGCGCGTTCGCCGCGGTCGGCGCGTCGATGGCGGCACTGACCGCGCTCGCGACCAGCTCGACCGTGCTGCGGTCCCAGCGCAACCGGGCAGCCTTCCTGGCCGGGCTGCTGGTCGTCGCCGCGCTGGCCGCGACCGGGCCGAACACGTACTGGTTCGTCTCGCGCCTCGGCGTCCAGTGGACGAACGTGGCGCCGTCGATCGGCGGCATCCCGCTGTCGACGATCCTGCTGGTGGCGGCGGCGATCGCCGGGATATACGCGTTCGTCGAGAACGTCCGCGCGCACCGGCCGGACGCACCCCCGCCGGTGCAGGAGGGCCGGCTGCGCGCGCTGCGGCTCGGGTCGCTGTCGCTGGTGGTGGTCTGCGGCCTGGTGGCGGCGGGCGAGTTCGTCACGATGGCGTGGGCGATCCACAACCAGGCCGGCAGCTACAGCCTGGGCGCGGCGAACGTCGGGCACCTGTTCGGCAAGAGCTGCAACCTCTCCGACCACGTGATGGTCGAGCGCGACGCGGCGACGAGCATCCTGCACACGCAGTCCGAGCAGCGGACCGTCGCGGAGAAGCCGCAGGAGAACTCGCCGCTGCCGAACCCGGACCAGGACAACGGCCGCGTCCAGACCGGCTTCCACACCCGCCCGGTCGACGACAAGGACCCGCTGGCCGAGCCGCCGCACGGGTTCACGCCGGAGAAGGTCCCGATGTGGTCGAGCTTCCTCGACCCCGAGACGCGCGCCGGCCGGCTGCGCAGCGACTGGTACGCGCTGACGGAGAAGCGGGCGGACGGCCAGGTCGTGGTGGCGACCGCGGGCGCGGCCCGCCGCCCGACGTCGGTCAGCCTCGACTACGGCCACAACACCCCGGACGGCGTGAAGATCGTCCGCAGCCAGTTCATGCTCCCCCCGGGCGCGGGTACCGGCGGCTGGAACGACACCCGCATCAACCTGCGCGACCTCCCCCCGGAGACGGACGCGGTCCGCATCAACATCGTCGACAACGACCTCACGGAGGACGGCTGGATCGCGGCGTCCGCCCCCCGCGTCCCGACGTTCACGACCCTGACCGACCGCATCGGCTCGAAGCCGGTGTACGTGGACTGGCCGGCGTCGTTCGTGTACCCGTGCGTCCAGCCGGTGACGTCCCACGACGGCATCTCGCAGGTCCCGGCGTACCGCATCACGGCGGGCGGCCTGGCGGACGAGGCCCAGTGGGCGTCGTCGACGAACGGCGGGCCGATCGGGTGGCTGGAGGAGCTGGCCGAGGAGCCCGAAGTGCCGAGCTACCTGATCGGGCAGCCGAGCCAGTCGTGGGGCCAGCTGCTGCAGATCGAGCCGTTCACGGAGGGCATCGCCCCGACGGTGGTGCACGGCGAGAAGACGGTGCCGGGCTGGTGGTCCCCGGGTCCCGGCCCCCGCCAGCCGAACGGCAAGGACCCCACCCGCTGACGCGGTCGTGAAGGCCACCTTGAGGAACTCTATGTTCTTCAAGGTGGCCTTCCCACTTTCTGGTCGGGTCCCGATGAGCCAGTCGCACCACAAAGGCCGGTAACGGCAATCCTGATCATGGCCCGGTCGCGCCGCCGATGCTTCTCACGAGTTCGGCCAGCGCGACGAGCATGGCTGGATCGCCCCGATCGATCACGAACAACGCAAGCAGCAGCACACCCGCTATCACGAGCAGCCACAGCGCATTTCCACGGCGCACGATTACGGCGATCGCAGCAACGATCACGACACCCACGAACGCCACTCCCGCGAGCACCAAGACAAATCCCATGACTCTCCCGGCACAAGACCAAGGCGTCCGAGCTGAAACACCGGACGCGACACCGAAGACCAAGTGTGCCGCAAGAAGCCGTTTTCGAGCACTACCCAAAAGGCTAATGTTGATCTTGTTATTGCCATCTCTGCAGCTCAAGCGGCTCAGGGATGCGAAAAATAAATTCTTCGCCGGGCGAAGATCGAAATTCTGAGCCTTTGGTCATAATTGTCAAGACAGTTATGACCAAAGGCGCCTCCTCAGTAGCTGCGCGGGGTCCAGACGATACCGTTCTCCGCGCGGGTTCGGGACGAGCCCACGATCAGCAGGCAGCGCATGTCCACTGTGGACGGGTCGAGGTCCCCGAGGGTCGTGACGCGGATCTCCTCCTCCGCGCCGCCCACATCCCGCGCGACCACCACCGGAGTCGACGGCGCGCGGTGGCGGAGCAGGACCGCACGAGCGTCGGCCAGCTGAGTCGTCCGAGTGCGTGAAGCCGGGTTGTACAGCGCCAGCACGAGATCCGCCGCTCCCGCCGCGTCCAGGCGCTTCTCGATGATCTCCCACGGCTTCAAGCGGTCCGACAGCGAAAGCACGCAATAGTCGTGCCCCAGCGGTGCGCCCACCCGGGACGCCGCCGCCTGGGCCGCCGTCACGCCCGGGACGATGCGGACCCGGACGCCCGTGCCGTGGCCCGCCGCGACCTGCTCCAGGACCGCCGACGCCATCGCGAACACGCCCGGGTCGCCCGAAGACACCACCGCCACCCGGGCACCGGCCGCGGCCAGGGATAGGGCCTCACGAGCGCGGTCCGCCTCCACGCGGTTGCCCGACGCGTGCCGCTGCTGGCCCGCCTTTTGGGGCACCCGCGCGACATACGGGCCGTACCCGACGATGTGCTCGGCCTCGGATAGCTCCGCCGAAGCCTCCGGCGTCAGCCACTCAGGACCCGCGGGACCGAGGCCGACCACCACGACTTCGCCACCGGACCCGGCAGAAGCCGGAGCGACAGCAGGCGACTGGCGCGAAGCGTAAGCCGGCGAAGGCAGCAGAGCCAGCGAGAAGTACGGCACCGTCGAGGGGTCCACCGAAGCCAGCGGCTCGATCCGCTGCTGCCCCCACGTCGCCCGCTCGACGAACACCGCGTCGTCGAGCTTTCCCGCCTCCGCGAACGCTTCGCGCACCGAAGAGAACGTGCGGCCCAGCTTCAGGACGGCCGCCGCGTCGGTGTCGGCCAGGCGGCGGGCCAGTTCCGGGGCCGGGAGGGTGCCCGGGAGCACCGTCAGGACCTCGTCGCGCTGGACCAGGGGGCGGCCGAGGACCGACGACGCCGCGCTCACCGACGTGACCCCCGGGACGACGATCGCTTCGAAGCGGCCGGAAAGCCGTTCGTGCATGTACATGTACGAGCCGTAGAAGAACGGGTCGCCCTCGCAGAGGAGGACGACGTCGCGGCCCGCGTCGAGGTGCTCCGCCAGCCGCTTCGCGCTCAGCTCGTAGAAGTCCGCGATCGCGCCCTCGTAACCGCCCGGGTGGTCGGTCGTCTCCGTGGTGACCGGGTAGACGAGCTTCTCCTCGATCTGCCCCTCGCGCAGGTACGGCTCGGCGACCGAACGCGCGATGCTGCGGCCGTGCCGCGCGCTGTGGTACGCGATCACCGACGCCTCGGAGATCAGCCGCGCCGCTTTGACCGTCATCAGTTCCGGGTCGCCGGGGCCGAGGCCGACGCCGTACAGCTTGCCCAGGCTCATTCTTCGGCGCTCGCGAGTGCGTTGATGGCGGCCACGGCCATCGCGCTGCCGCCGCGCCGGCCGTGCACCACCAGGTACGGGGCCGGGGCGCGCTTCGCCAGTTCCACTTTGGACTCGGCGGCGCCGACGAAGCCCACCGGCACGCCGATGATCGCCGCGGGCGCGCCCACGCCTTCGTCGAGGATTTCCAGCAGGCGGAACAGCGCGGTCGGCGCGTTGCCGATCGCCACGACCGAGCCGGGGAGCTTGTCGCGCCACAGTTCCAGGGCCGCCGCCGAGCGCGTGGTGCCCATCCGCTCCGCGAGCCCGGGCACGCTCGGGTCCGAAAGCGTGCACAGCACTTCGTTGGCCGCGGGCAGGCGACGGCGGGTGACGCCGCTGGCGATCATCTGCGCGTCGCACAGGATCGGCGCGCCCGCTTCGAGCGCGGCGCGGCCGGACTCGACGACGTCGAGGGTGTAGCGCAGGTCGTCGACCAGATCGACCATGCCGCAGGCGTGGATCATCCGGACCGCCAGCCCGGCCACGTCGTCGGGCAGGATCGCCAGGTCCGCTTCCTCGCGGATCGTGGCGAACGAGTGCCGGTAGATCTCGGCACCGTCCCGCAGGTAGTCGATCACAGGGTTCCCTTCACCTCGTCGAGCGGCACCCAACGGCCGTCGACCCGATATCCGTCCGCTTCCGCCACAACGTCCACATGGGACTGCGACGGCTTGCCGCACCGCCGTTCACAGCCCGAAAAGTGCGCGCGCAGCCCGGGCCGGAACACCGCGTCGGCGCGCACGTCGGCGCGCGACTTCGCGCAGCCGGGCCGGCCGATGCAGGCGGTCGTGCCCAGTGCGGTCGCGCCGAAACCCAGCCGCTCGAAGACGTCCGCGGGCACGTCCGGCAGGACCACGGACTTCCACGGCGTGACCACCGCCGTCCCGAACTCCGCCAGGGCCCGCGCCTGCGCGGCCGAAAGCTGCCCGAAACGCGGCACGACCCCCGCCGCGAGACCGCCGTCGTCCCGCGAGAACACCCCGGCCACGACTTCGGCGTCCGCGAAGGCGACCGGTGTCCCGCGCCAAGCCGGGTCGTCGAGTTCGGCGACGCGCCAGGCGGTCCCGCGCACGCGGGCGAACTCCCGCGCGAGGTCGAGCACCGCGGCGACGGCGTCCGCGCGCGCCACCCGGCGGCCGGTGTCGCCGCCCGCGAGCAGCAGCGTGCCCTCGGCCGGACCGGTCGCCCGCCAGCAGACGTCGGCGCCTTCCCCGGCGACGTCGCCGCGTCCGTCGTCGAAGGCGAAGAGGAACCGCCCGGGCAGCGCGGCCAGCTCCGGCGCCGCGCACAGCGCGAGGTCGAGCGCGGCGGCCAGGCCCCGGACGTCGGCGAGCCCGCCGCGCAGCCCGCTCGACGGCGACGCGAGGACGTTGCGGACCCGCTCGTGCGACGGCGAAGGCAGCAGGCCGGCATCGGTCAGCCGCTCGGCGAGACCGGGGCGGGTGACGCCGCGCAGCTGGACGTTGCCGCGCGAAGTGAGGTGGAGGTCGCCGTCGCCGCACGCCTCGGCGGCGTCGGCCAGCGCGCGCAGCCGGACCGCGGAAATCGTGCCGCCGGGCAGCCGCACCCGCGCGAGTGGCCCGTCGGCGGCGTCGTGCGGTGCGAAAACACCAGGGCACGCGTCGGCTCGCACGCGTGCTGGGGTCGGCATGGGGTCACTGTAGCTGGCCGTTTTCCGGCCCCGGCGGGTCCGAACGGGCCCGAATCTTCGCGATCCCGGCGTCCAAGTCCACGTCACGCCACGGAGGCGCCCCTTCGGCGTCCTGCTCGACGAGCATCGACATCGTTTCCCGGTGTTCCAGCTCACGCCGCTTGGTGCCGTAGAGGAACGCGGTCGTCTCCTCGACGTACGTCGCGGACAGCCGCGCCTTGAAGCGCGAGCCGTCCTTGCGCGGCCGCAGTTCGATCGCGGCCACGACCAGCAGGACCACGACGCCACCCGGGAGCGCGAGCGCCAGCCAAGTACCCATGCCCGGCGAACCGGATGACCGCGGGTCAAGTTCCCGGACCCGGGAGAAACTTTTCACCGGGCGTCGCGGCGCAGGTCAGAGGCACGGCGGACGGCATGAACGAGTCGTTCATGCCGTCCGGCGCGGTGAACGACTCGTTCATGACCTTGCCCGGCCCACGCGTGAAGCAGAAGTCTAATCAAATGTAGTAGGTGTGCTACATTCGATCGCATCAGTCAGATGGGGGTGACGTGCGATGAGAGATCCAGCCGATCCGGTGGTCCGCGTGCGCGGGCTACGCATGCGCTACGGCGCGAACGACGTGCTGCACGGGGTCGAGTTCGAGGCGTACCGCGGTGAGGTCGTCTGCCTGCTCGGGCCCAACGGCGCGGGCAAGACGACCACGATCGAGATCCTCGAAGGCTTCCGCATGCGGTCGGCCGGCGAGGTGAGCGTGCTGGGCACCGACCCGGCGCACGGCGGGGAGGACTGGCGGGCGCGGCTGGGGGTCGTCCTCCAGTCCTGGCGCGACCACGGGAAGTGGCGCGTCCGGGAGCTGCTCGCGCACCTCGGCCGGTACTACGCGCCGTACTCGACGCCGTCGATGCCGCGGCCGTGGGACGTCGACGAGCTGATCGGCGCGGTCGGGCTGACCGACCACGCGCACAAGAAGCTCAAGCAGCTCTCCGGGGGCCAGCGGCGGCGGCTCGACGTCGCGATCGGCATCGTCGGGCGGCCCGAGCTGCTGTTCCTCGACGAGCCGACCGCGGGCTTCGACCCCGAGGCGCGCCGCGAGTTCCACGACCTCGTGCACCGGCTCTCCGACGAGCTCGACACCACGATCCTGCTCACCACGCACGACCTCGACGAGGCCGAGAAGCTGGCCGACCGGATCCTCATCCTCAACGGCGGCCGGATCGTCGCCGACGGCTCGGCCGACGAGCTGAGCCGGCAGATCGCCGGGGAGGCCGAAGTCCGCTGGAGCGTCGGCGACCAGCGCTTCGTGCACTCGACGACCGAAGCGACGAAGTACGTGTACGACCTGTTCAAGCAGCACGGCGAGGCGGTCGCGGACCTCGAGGTCCGGCGGGCGTCGCTGGAAGACACCTACATGACGCTGGTCCACCGCGCCGAGACCGCCGGCGAAACGGAGCTCGGCCTCCAGGAAGCGGGTGCGCGATGAACGCCAAGACCGCCGCGCTGCGCACCGGCCTGGCGCGCGGCTGGATCGAGTTCAAGCAGACCTGGACCAACCGGGACGACGTCGTCGGGCAGCTGGTCTTCGTCGCGCTCTTCCTCGGCGCGCTGTTCTTCATGCGCAACGCCACCCTGCCCGGCACCGGCTTCTCGCTCGGCGCGGCCACCGTGCCCGGCGTGCTCGGCGCCGGGATCGTGTTCAACGGCTTGAACAGCACGGCGGGCTACCTCGCCATCGACCGCGAGGACGGCACGCTGCTGCGCGCGAAAGCGACGCCGAACGGCATGCTCGGCTACCTGGTCGGGAAGACGACGGCGGTGGCGATCGCGCAGGTCACCTCGATCCTGCTGGTGCTGATCCCGTGCCTGTTCCTGTTCGACTCGCTGGCCCCGGACGGCGGCTGGTCGTACCTGCACCTGGTGTGGGTGCTGGCGCTCGGGCTGGTGGCGACCCTGCCGCTCGGGGCCGCGCTGGGCTCGCTGACCAACAGCCCGCGGTCGATCGCGCTGATCACGCTGCCGATCATGGGCCTGGGCGCGATCTCGGGGATCTTCTACCCGGTCACCGCGCTGCCGGGCTGGGTGCAGGGCGTCGCGCAGGTGTTCCCGATGTACTGGCTGGGGCTCGGCATGCGCTCGGCGCTGCTGCCGGACACCGCGGTGGTCGTCGAAATCGGCCAGTCGTGGCGGCCGTTGCCGACCCTCGCCGTGCTCGTCGCGTGGGCCGTGATCGGATTGGCACTGGCCCCGGTCCTGCTCCGCCGCATGGCGCGGCGCGAAGCGGGTTCGTCGGTGGCCGAACGGCGGGAGAAGGCCATGCAGCGTGTGGGGTAGTCATGAGTGAGGTCGTCTACAACCGGATCGCGATGCTGCGCGCGGAGCGGTCGATCTCCCGCCGCCAGCTCGCGGAGGCCCTCGGCGTGCACTACCAGACGATCGGCTACCTCGAACGCGGCGAGTACAGCCCGAGCCTCTACCTGGCGCTGCGGATCGCGGAGTTCTTCGAGGTCTCGGTGGAGGTCCTGTTCTCCACGAAGCCGTTCCCCCGCCTCGGAGAACGCTCCGCCTGAGGCGTCAGCGAAACAGGTAGGCCGCCATCGCGAGGACGGCGCCCGCTGCCACGCACAGCGGGTCCGCCGTCCCGAGGGCCGCGCAGCCGGCGCTGCCCGCGGCGAGCACGGCCGCTCTCGCCACCACGGCCCACGAAACGGCCTCGGTGCCGAAGCAGCCGCACGGCACGCCCGGTCGTCGCACGCGCAGCACGCCCGCGTAACCGGCGAACGCGACGTATAAGACAGCCTGCGCGAGCACGGCCGGCGTGGCGGCCGCCGGAACCACGAGCAGGACCAGCAGGACGGCGGCGCCGAGCAGCAGCTCCACCAGCGTCGTCGGGACGGCGAGCGCCGGGGGCAGCAGGCGGTGCGCCCGCAGCACCGCGCGGTGCTCCCGGTGGCGCACCGCGTGCCCGAGCCCGGCCGCGACCAGAAGAATCGCCCCCGTCGCGGACAAAACGGTCATCGCCGCCGTCCAGAAAACATTCACGGAGCGGTATGTTATTCGCTGGCAGAATTGCCGTCCCCATTCGGCGGCAGGCACGCCGCCCGATGGCCGAACAATCGTGACCGGAGCCGAATTCGTCGGTTAGTCTCGCAAGGCGGAATATCCGCCGAATCGGAGGTCCGATGGCGATCCAGACACTGCGGTTGACGGCGCCGAGCGGCGGCCGCGTCACCGTCGGGCTTTCCGCGGGGGCCCCGGTTTCCCACGTCGTCGCCGGAATCCGGTTCGTCGGCGGCTCGTACGGCACCGGCTTCCAGATCGGGTCGCGCGGCTACCACGACTTCGCGTGCACCCGCGTCGCACCGGCCCGCACCCGCGAACGCCTGCTCGTGCACGGCCGCGAGGTCGTCGTGGCCGAGGCGGCCGACGGGCAGTCGTCCGTGGCCACCCTGCTCGGCGACTACCACGAGCTGATGACGGTGTACGCCGGTCCGGCTCCGCACCGCGACCGCGTGGCCGGCCTGTTCGGCTCCCTGCGCATCGAGGACCAGGTCGGCGGCATGGTCGTCACGCCGCGGCCGGCGACCCTGCTCGACCCCGCCGGCGAGCACCTCGTGGTCGTGGTCCGCGACCACGGCTCGCTGTCCATCCCCGCCCCGCGCGAGGCCGCCGCGCTGATCCCGCCGCACGCCGGCGCGCGCACGAAGCACGGCGAAGTGTGGAAGACGAACGCCCGGTCGTTCGTGCTGGGCTGCGCGGCCGGGGTGGCCGAGGTCCACCTCGCGGACTCCGCGGCGAAGACCGAGCGGGAGCGGCTCGACTGGCTGGACGAGCTCGACGTCGGCTGGCAGCGCCGATGACGACGTCGACCGCGGTGCTGCTGATCACCTGGGCCGCGATCGCCGTGCTCTTCTTCGGCCTCGCGGCGGTGCTGCGCGAGGTGCGGCTGCTGCGCGGGATCGTCACCCGGACGTCCGACGGCTTCGTGGCGGCGCCGCCGGACGTCGTCCTCGGGCCGCGGTTCGCCGGCCGGGTCGTGGCGGCCGTCGACTCCGGCTGCCCGCTCTGCCTGACCGTCGTCGACCGGCTGGCCGAGCTGGGCGCCGGGACGACGCTGCTGACCCACGAACCGGCGTCGGCGTGGCAGGACCTGGCCCGCGGCCTGCCGGTGGTCTCGGACGGCGAAGCGTGGCGCTCGGTCTCGCACCTCTCGCCGCCGGTGCTGATGCTGGCCGACGAGGACGGCCGCGTCCGGCGGCTGCGGCTCCCGGTCCGCGCGGGCGACGTGGACACGACCTTGGCCGGCTGGGCCGGCCCGACGGCAGGAGGGGATGTCGGTGGCACTCGAGCTGGCGCGGATTCCGGAGCTTGACCTGGCCGAGCCGGACGCCGGGCGCACGCGGGCGGGGTCGAAGCTGCCCGGGACCACCGCCCGCCGGACGTTCCTGCGGGCGGTGGCGCTCGGGGTGCTGACGATCGGCGCGACCGCGCTCGACTGGTCCGGCCTGTCGCGGCTGCGGCGGGCGAACGCCGAGACCGGCCCCGACGGCATGCAGGGCTGGGACCGCAACGACTGCCGGGACGCCTACGCCACCGGCTACCCCGAGCTGCTCGACACCAGCGGCACCTACGTCAACACCTACGCCGCCTGCTTCGGCGGCTACTGGCGCGGCAGCACGTACTGCGAAGCGGGCTGGCACAAGTACGGCACGTGGAACGAGAACGGCGTGCAGGTCGACCACCAGCCGCTGTCCAACACCTGCGGCCAGACGATCGCCAAGAACGCGTGGCGGTGGACGACGCCGGACAAGAGGGTCTACCGCTGCTCGGACGGGTTCTCGACGTTCTGGGGCGACGGCAGCACCGGGCAGACCTACCTGACCATCTGCCGGGCCGAGCTCTGACCGCGGCGCTCCCCCGGCGCCGCTGGCACCCGCTGACGATCGCCGGCGGGCTCGTGGTGGCGGCGCTGGCCGTGGCCGGCGCGGCCGTGCTCGCGCCGCCGGGCTGGCTGCTGCCGAGTGCGTGGCTCGTCCTGTGCGCGGCCGCCGGCTTCGCCACCAGCGGCTCCGTTTGAAGCCGGAACTCGGCCTCCGTGCTGAGCTCGCCGGTCTGGCGGGGCACACCGACACTGGCGTTCTGCGCGGGACTCGTCTGCGGGGGCGCCCTCACCGCCCTCGTGCTCGTGGTGGCGGGATCGCTGCTGCGCGCACCCCTGCCGGTCGCCGTCCGCTGGGGCGTGGTGGCCGTGGCGCTGGCCGCCGTGCTGCTGCGGGAGACCGGCGTGTGGTCGTTCCGGCTGCCGGAGAACCGGCGGCTGGTGCCCGACACCGTCTTCCGGCTGGGCCGGCACCTCGGCCCGCTGCAGTTCGGGTTCGAGATGGGCACCGGCGTCCGCACCTACCTGCCCAGCGGCCTGCCCTACGTCGCCGCGGTGGCCGTGGCGCTCACCGCGCCGCTGCCCGCCGCGCTGGCCGCGGGCGCCGGGTTCGGGCTCGGCCGGGCCCTGATGACCACGGCGAACACGCGCTACGACACCGAAGGCGGCTGGGACGGCGAGTGGCTGGCCCACCGCCGGGTGCTCCGGCTGCTGACCACCGCCGCCTTCGCCGTCCCGCTCGCCGTCGTCACCCTGACGTCGTCCGGTACGCCCTGAGCACGGTCTGGGTGACGCTGTTCCCCTCGGTGTCGCGGGCCGTGATGCGCAGCGAGACGAAGCTGTCCCCCGCCGGGTTGCGCACCACCGCCAGGCCGCCGTCGCCGAGCCGGATCGCGTGCGCGTCCGCCCACGTCGTGCCGTCGTCCGCGGAGGTCTCGACCCGCAGGTCCGCGAGGCGGAACGCGCCCGCCCCCGGCTGCCGCTGCGCCGTGAGCGCGAGCAGGAACGGCCGGCCCGCCGGGGCTCGGCTGTCGTCGTCGAGCGCGCCCTGCGCCCGGACCACCATGAGCGGCGGCGGAACGGCCTCGCCGGTGTCGCGGAACGTCCACGCCACGTCGACGTGGGTGCCGAGCAGCGACCACGGCACGCTGCGGGTGGCGACGGAGCGCAGGGTGAGCGGGCCGGCGCCGGCGGGCACGGTGAACGCCCCGAAGGCCGGATCGGGGCTGGTGCCCAGCTCCACCCCGCCGCGCGACAGCGTCGCCGTGCCGGACAGGCCCACCGGCGGCGCGCTGTACTGCTCCGGGTCGCTGCCCGAGACCACCGGGATCGCGTAGGTCAGCTGGTCACCCGCGCGCAGCACGCCCCAGCCGTCCCGCGGCGCGCCGAACGCGGGCCCCACCGGGCCGCTGTTCCAGTCCGCGCGCTGGGCGCCGGGCCGGTAGGTCCGGTAGGAGAACTGGTTCTCCGAGTCGGTCAGGTCCGGCGGGTACACCGCGAGGATGTGCTGCCAGCTCACCGACGGTCCCGGCGTGTAGTACTCGGTCCGCCGACTCGGCAGCGTGTGCGGCAGGATCTGGTACGCGCCGCTGTCGGCGCCCGGGAAACCGAACGACGCGTAGTCGACGCGCAGGCCGTCCGTGGTCCCGCCCTGGGTGCGGTAGCGGGCGTCGACGACGGCGAGGTCCCGGTCGCGCGCCCGGAACACCGGGTCGGCGGGCACGCGGCCGCGTTCGAGCAGCGCCAGCTGGTAGACGTACCCGGCCGGATCGGTGCCCGGCTCGCGGGCGGCCAGCGTGGCCCGCAGGTACATCGCGTACGTGTGGTCGGTGACCTGGCGGCCGGAGCCGGCGGCGAACAGCTCGTTGCCGGGCTGGACGAGCCAGGCGAGCGTGCTGGTGCGGTCGCCTGCCGGGTTCCCCGACACCAGGCCGAGCTCGCCCGACTGCAGGTGCGCGTCCGCGTGGTCGACCACCGCGCGCACCGGCTTGCCCGTGCGGGCGTCCAGCGTGAACGAGGTGTTCGCGGTGATCGCGACCCCGGGCTTGGACAGCAGGGTCACCGCCTGGCCCGAGACGTCGAACGCGTTGAGGTCGTAGCTGCCCTTGGGCACCCGGACCACGGCGACGCCGTCGGCCCCGATCGGCCGGACGCCGAACGCTTCCCCGGTCGTGGTGCTGACGAGCTTGGCGATGCCCGCGCCGGGCCCGCCGCTCCGGCCGATCAGCCGGACCGTGACGTCGTAGCTCTCGCGCTCGAGGGTGGCGCCGAACGCGGTCTGCACGGCGATCCCGGGCGCCGTCGCGCTCAGCCGGCCGCTGTGCGGGCCGGTCGCCGCCGCCGTGGGCCGGAGGGTGACGCCGACACCGGCGGTGCCGTGCGCGGGGACCACCACGGTGGCCGCGGCCGGCGTGACGAGCCCGTCGGAGCTGGTGAGCGCGAGGGTGACGGCGGTGGCCCCGTCGTTGCGGTAGGTCACGGTCTTCGTCACCGGCGTGGTGTGCGGCCAGGCGAAGAAGCCGTAGCTGAGGCTCCCGGTGGTGGCGGTGACCTGCTGGGTGACCGCGCGGGCCGCGTCCACCCGGCCCGCGCCCTGACCCGCGACGTCGCCGGTGGGCTGCGCGGTGCTGGTCAACGTGGGCTTGAGCCGGCCGGCGGTCCAGTCCGGGTGCTCCTGCCGCAGCAGCGCGGCCACGCCGGCGACGTGCGGCGCCGCCATCGACGTGCCGGACAGCCGGGCGTAGTCGGCGTCGACCGGCGCCGCGTCGCCGTCCCGCGTGCCCGGGGCCCGTGCCGAGACGATGCCTTCACCGGGCGCGGACAGGTCGGGCTTGACCGCGTAGTCGCCGAGGCGCGGCCCGCGGTTCGAGAACGGGCTGGTCACGTCGGTCGCGGACACGCTGCCGACGGCGAGCGCGGCGTCGGCCGCGGCGGGCGCGACGACCGGCAGCGGCTCGGGCAGGTCGAGCGTCCGGTCGTTGCCCGCCGGGGCGACGAAGAGGGTGCCGTACTGCGCGGTGAGGGTGTTCACCGCCTGGGACAACGGGTCCGTGCCGTCGGTCGCGTCGCCGCCGAGGCTGAGGTTGACCACCGGCACCTGCGGCGCGATCCACTCCATGCCGGCGATCACCGCCGACTCCGGGCAGCCGTAGGCGACGCACACCTTGCCGCTGATCAGCCGCGCGTCCGGCGCCACGCCCCGGTAGCGGCCACCGGAGGCGGCGCCGGTGCCGGCGATGATGCCCGCGACGTGCGTGCCGTGGCCGAGGTCGTCGCTCGCGTCCGGGCGGGTCCCGGTGAAGTCGCGGGCGGCCACGACCTTGCCCGCCAGGTCCGGGTGGTCGGCCTTGACGCCGGTGTCGAGCAGCCCGACGGTGACCCCGCTGCCGGTGTAGCCGGCCTGCCAGGCGGCCGGGGCGCCGATCTGCGGCACGCTGACGTCGAGGGCGGGGGTGGCCAGGCCGTCCAGCCACACCTTGCCGATGCCGGGCCGCAGCGTGCCCGGAGACGCGGTGAGCCAGGTCCAGAACTCCGCGCCGCGCCGCCGGTCCTGGCGCACGGCCGCCCCGCGCACGCTGGGCAGGTCCCGGACTGTCGTGGCGGCCGCCGCGGCCGGCCGGGCCCCGGCGGCGTAGGTCATGATCAGCGGCAGGCCCGGTTCGGGGTCGGCCAGGTGCTGGCGCAGCAGTTCGGAGACGTCGAACAGGCGCGGGTCGAGCCGCCCGGCGGCCAGCAGCGGCAGCGCGTCCGCGGGCACCACGGTGACGTCGCCCGGGCGGCCGCCGGTGCTCGTCTCGCGCAGGAAGCCGATCCCGGTTCGGCCCGCTCCGGGCTCGACGACGACCGCGGCCGCCGCCCCGCGGGCCCCGGGCAGCACCCGGACGCGGTCGCCGGTGATGAGCGTGACCGACTGGCCGTCCGCCGCGGGAGCCGGTGCGGCCACGGCGACCGCGGGAACGGGAAACGCCATTCCGGCCGCCAGCGCGATCGCCGCCGCTTTTTGTTTCCGACGCACGCGGAGCCTCCCCGAACAGAGATCGAAATTGCCTCCGGTCGCGCTGCAAGCCCCCATGACCCCATTCCGCCGAAACCGTGGAATGCGAGAGCGTCCGGCATCCGCACTTTACGGCGCGGGGATGTGGTGTCAATCACCCGTCGCGGTCGAAAAAAAGTATCAGGGTTTGGTGAGATCGGCTTCCGTCAGCGCACGGACGACGTCGGCCCGCCGTTCCGGCGATTCGCGGACCGTCCGGCTCATCTCCACGTGCAGGAACACCGTGTCGTCCGCCGCGGCCATCTTCCCCTGGACGTTCGTCGTGCCTTCCAGGCCCTTGCAGCGCTCTTCCCACGCGCGGCAGACGGCGAACCCGTCGGCCGTCAGCCGGTCGGCCGCGCGCCGGGCCGCGTCCCCGGCGACCGTGGCGCCCGAGGAGAGCACGACGTCGGTCGAGGGCAGGTTCTGGTCGTGGAAGCCGTGCAGCTGGACCTGCGGCAGCCCGCGCCCCGCGAGCCCGGTGGCGACGACGTGGAACACCGAATCCTCTTCGTGGGCGACGTCGGCCTTGCCGTCGTCGGCCTTGCGGTGCGCGCCGGCCACCAGCAGCACCGCGCCCGGCACGCGCCGGAACAGGTCGACGCCGAACAGTTCGGTGCGCAGGTCGAACGCCGGGTGCGGCACCTCCACCACGAGCGACGGCGGCGCGGACCGGTCGATGACGTACATCCCCCACGCCCGGTCGCCGCCGGCTTCGTTCACCGCGATCGTGTACGGCCGCCCGGTCGCCGGGTCGACGCTGTCGCGCACGGAGAAGCCGAGCTTCTCGAAGTCCGCCGTGCCGCGGCGATCCACCACGGCGGCGAACCCCGCGGCCGCCGTACGACGTTCGTCGGATTTCGGTGAGCGGTACTCCTGGCCCGCGGACAGCCCGGCTGTGAACTTCGTTACGAGGGAATCCAAACCGGCCTCCGGCACGGGCGGTGGTGGGTCGTCGTCACCGAGGACCAGCACCAATGTCAAAGCCAACGCCAGGGCGACGACCACGCCGACCACGCTGAGCAACGTCCGAGGGCGGCTGATCACCACCAGGAGTGTACTTACGCTCTCCAGTCGTCACTCCGTGCCGCCGTTTGTCCCACCATGGGGTCAGTTGTACGGTCACCGCTGACAACTTCGATACCTTCATGTGACCCGAAAGAGTGGATCTTCCACTAACGGCCCCTGCGGCTCGTTACTTTCCGGGATCGCTCGACCGAAAGGGCCCTGGGGACCCAGGTGAACCGGCCAACACCGCACGGCGATCGCGCCGCCCGGTTGCGCGCGCAGATCCCGGAAGCGGGCTTCCCGCGCGGGGTGGGCGTGGCGTCCGCGACGACGTTCGCGCTGCTGCTGCTCATCGCCGCCTTCACCGCGCTGTACCTGTCCACCGCGGGCCCGCTTTCCCTGGTCCGCGCCGACGACCGGGCGGGCCGGGTCTCCGACGAGGTCACCGCGAGCCGGCAGCGCACCACCGCCGGGATCGCGCAGAGCGTCGCGACGTCGGCGACGGCGGCCGCGGGTGACCTGCAGGTCGCGGCCGGCTCCGGGGTGTTCGACACCACCGACGACGACGCGCTCCTCGCCCGCCTGGGGGAAACCTACGACGACTGGCGCGGGATCGCCGTCTACGACCCGGCTTCGCAGAAGGTGCCGGCCACGCGCGGCGAGCCGGTGCCGGTGGAGACGCTGCGGGGAGTCGCGATCGCGAGCCTCACCGTCCGCCCGGTCGCCCGCCCCGGCGACACCCCGCTCGTGCTGACCGCGCTCCCGCTCACCGGGACCCGCGCCGGCAAGCTCCTCGTCGTCTCGACGGCGTTGCGCGGGATCGGCGGCGAGCTGGCCGAGGGCACCCAGGTCCGCCTGGTCACTTCGGACGGCGCGGTGCTGCACACGCACGGCACCGACGTCGCCGCGACCGACCGGCCCGCGCAGGAACTGCTCGCCCGCGCCTCGACCGCGGCCGCCGCGGGCCAGGCCGGCGTCCTCACCGGCGACGCCGAAGCGGCGGGCAAGCGCGCCCCCGTCGTCGCCTACGCCCCGGTCTCGCCGTCCGGCACCGGCGGCAGCCTCGGCCTGTCCGTCGTCTCGTTCGGCCGCTCGCCGGTCGACGCGGTGCCGGTCCGCTGGCCGGGCCTGATCCCCGCCGCCGCGCTGCTCGTCCTCGCCGTGCTCGGGTTCGTCCTGCTGCGGCGCGCGGTCGTCGCGCCGATCCGCCGCCTGCGCACCGACGCGCTCGCCGTCGCGGCCGGCGGGCTCGGCAAGCCGGTCCGGCCCTCGCGGATCCGCGAAGTGAACGTCCTCACGACCGCGGTCGAGCGCTACCGCTGCCGGCTCCGCCGCCGCAAGCCCGCGAAGCCGGTCCGGCCGTTCCTCTCCGCCCAGCTCGTCATCGTGCTCGTCGCACTGGCGCTGCTCGGCTGGTCCGGTGCGGTCGCCGCGACGCTCGGGCGGCAGCACGCCGAGGTCTCGCCGACCACGCTCAGCGAACACGGCGTCCGCGTCACGCGCTCGGCCGACACGCTGCGCCGCAGCCTCGCCGAGGGCCTCACCGACCTGCAGTCCGTCGCGCGGCTCGGCAAGGGGAAGCAGCCGGACCGGCTGCGCGGCATGCTCGACCAGCTGGCCGGCACCGAAAGCCGGTTCCGCAGCGTCTACGTCGCCGACGAGCAGGGCTCGGTGGTGCTGCAAGCCGGGCGCGAGTCCCTGCGCGACCCCGGCAAGCTGCCGGACGGCGAAGGGCTGCGCCAGCACAACACCAGCGGCCGCGTCCCGGTCGTCTACGCCTTCACGCCGCTGCCGGACTCGAAGAACGTCCTGGTCGGCGAGTACGACGTGCCGCGGATGGCCGCGCTGCTCGGGCCGGCCGGCGGCCGCGTCCGCGTCGTCGACGAGGGCAAGCGGACCATCGCCGACACCGAGGGCTACCTCGCCTTCGACGCGCTCACCGATCCGGCGCTGATCAAGAGCGTCGACGCGGCGCAAGCCGGCAAGGACGCCCGCCAGACGACGTCGTCGGCGCTCGTCGCGGCGCAGCGCCTGGCCGACAAGGGCAACGCGGCTTCGCTGAAGTGGGTCGTGGTCGCCGAGCAGCCGATCGGCTCGCTCGGGCTCGCGGACAACACCGTGCGCTCGGGGGCGCGGGTCGCCGCCCTGCTCACCGCCGTCGTCGCGCTGATGCTGTTCGCCTGGCACTTCCTGGTCGTCGTGCGGCCGCTGCGACGGGTCGGCGAGGAGGCCCGGCGGATCGCCCGCGGCGACACCGGCGCCGTCGTCTACCCGCAGCGGCAGGACGAGATCGGCACCATCGCCTCCTGCGTCGAGATCTGCCGCCAGGCCCTGACCGAAGGCCGGGACCGGCTCGGCGAGGTCCGGCGCCCGGTGGGGGCGGCGACCGACGAAACCGTGCTGCTCCAGCGCATCGAGCTGGACGGGGCCGGGGTCTGACGTGACGTTCCTCTACGTCGTGCTGCTCCTGGCATCGGCGGCGATGCTCACCGCCGGGATCGCCGAACAGCGCCAGCACTACCGGCACCTGCACAGCATCCCGACGCGCGTGCTCGTCAACGGCATCCGCGGCAAATCCTCCATCACCCGGCTCTGCGCGGGCGCGCTGCGCGGCGGCGGGCTCGTCACGACGGCGAAGACCACCGGCACCGCGGCCCGGTTCATCCACCCCGACGGCAGCGAAGAGCCGGTCTACCGCAAGTTCGGCATCGCCAACGTCGTCGAGCAGATCGGCATCGTCCGCCGCGCCGCCGCCTACCGGCCCGACGCGCTCGTCATCGAATGCATGGCCGTGATGCCGGACCTGCAGGAGATCAACCAGAGCAAGCTGATCCGCTCCACGATCGGCGTGCTGTGCAACGTCCGCGAAGACCACCTCGCCGAGATGGGCCCGACCCTCGACGACGTCGCCCGCTCGCTGTCCCGCTCGATGCCGGTCGGCGGAATCTGCCTCACCGCGGAGAAGGACCGGCTGCACATCCTCCAGGAAGAGGCGGCCAAACGGGACTGCGAGCTCATCGCCGTCGACCCGGAATCCGTGTCCGACCAGGAGATGCGCGGCTTCGGCTGGATCACCTTCAAGGAGAACGTCGCCATCGCGCTGGCCGTGGCGGACCTGCTCGGCGTCAACCGGCAGCTGGCGCTCGACGGCATGTGGGCCGCACCGCCGGACCCGGGCGTGCTCCAGGTCCACCAGTACCGCGCCGGACGGCGGCACCTGCGCTTCGCCAACGTCTTCGCCGCCAACGACCCCGAATCGACGTTGATGAACATCGACCAGCTCCGCGCGCAAGGCGCGATCTCCGACCCGCTGCACGTGATCATCAACTGCCGGCCGGACCGCGTCGAGCGCAACGGCCAGATGGGCGCGCTGATCCCCCGCATCGCCCCGGAACGCGTCGTGCTGATCGGCGAACCGACCCGCAGCGCCCGCGCCGCGATCCCCAGCGAGTGGCACGACCGGGTCGTCGACCTGGGTGGTTCGCGCTCGCCGCGGGAACTGCTGCGCGGGATCGTCGGCGGCGTCGAGCGGCAGGCGTCGCTGATCGCCATCGGCAACATCCACGGCCAGGGGGAACTGCTCATCGAGGAACTCGCGAAACTGGAACCGGTCTCCTGATGCTCACCACGTCCCTCGCCCCCGAGGTCGCCACCGTCGGGCTCGCCATCGGCCTGCTGCTGTCGCTGGTCTGCTACCTGACGACGAACCTGTCCCCCGGCGGGATGATCACGCCCGGCTGGATCGCGCTGACGATGGTCGAGGACTACCGGCGCGCGGCGATCATCGTGCTGATGACGGCGCTGACCTTCGGCGGTACGAAGGCGTTGCAGCGCATGGTCATCCTGTACGGCAAGCGGCTCTTCGCCGCGGTCGTGCTGCTCGGCGTGCTGCTGCAGACGACGTTGCTGCTCTTCCTCCAGGCCGACTTCCCGCTGCTGTTCGTGCACCAGACGCTCGGGTTCGTGGTGCCGGGCCTGGTCGCCTACCAGCTGGTCCGGCAGAAGCCGGTGGCGACGATGCTCGCCACTGGCGGCGTCAGCCTGGCCAGTTACGCGGTGCTGATCAGCGGCGTGCTGATCGGCCTGGTCCCGACGGTGTGAGGTGACGATGCGCAAGGCGGTCCGGATCGGTGTCCTCGCCGCGGTCATCGGCCTGTCCGGCGCGGCCGCGCTGTACGTCGCCACGCAGGACCGGCAGGACATCACGGCCATCTCGGCGTCGCCCGCGCCCTCGGGGGCGGCCGTCACCGGCGGCTACACCTACGACCGGCTGGCCGACCCGGCCCGGACGATCGTGCGCGACGGGGCGGGCGCCCAGCTGGCGTCGTTCACCGACGGCTCCCGCACGGTCATGCTGACCGGCCGGTCCCGGACGTTCACCGAGCCGAAGTTCACCACGGCCGGCATCACGTCGACGGCCTGGATCCGGCTCGCGCCGCAGCCGTGGCAGGCGGGCGCGGAGAAGGAGCCGTGGTTCACCGGCTGGTTCCCGAAGGCGGCCGCCGACACCGGCCCGGACGTGCTCGCGATGGCGCTGCAGTACACCGACGGCGCGGCCGACCAGGTCGTGAAGAAGCTGCGCGTGGCCGGGGACGCCAGCTTCGGCCCGGACAGCGCCGAGGGGCGGCTCGAGAAGTCCGATTTCTACGACTACCTGGGCATCGGCTGGGACTTCCCGGACGGCGTCCACGAGGCCGCGGAGCCGCGGCGCGCCCGGTCCCTCGACTGCTCGGGGTTCGTGCGGATGGTCTACGGCTACCGGGCGGGCTACCCGCTGCTCGGCACGAACACGAAGGGCCCCGGCCTGCCGCGGCGGGCGTGGGCGCTGGCCGAGCTGGGGCCGGGCACCTCGCTGATACCCGACGAGAAGAAGCAGGTGACGGACTTCAGCCGGCTCCAGCCGGGTGACCTGCTGTTCTTCAACCTCGAGCCGCAGCTCGGGCCACAGGTCTCGCACACGGGCATCTACCTGGGCATCGACGGCGACGGGCACCACCGCGTGCTGTCCAGCCGCAAGGTGGCGAACGGCCCGACCTTCGGCGACGCGGGCGGCGTCTCGCTGATCGACGGGTCCGGGACGTACGCGAAGGCGTTCCGCACGGCCAAGCGGCTCTGAGCCGCGCACGTCACCTTGACGCCGGGTCGGCCGCACCGGAGAGTGAGCTGGAACCCACGCGTCGGCAGGTGGAGGAACCCGGTTCAAATCCGGGGCGGTCCCGCCACTGTGACCGGGAGAGATCCCGGGAGCCAGGAACTCCCGCCGGCGCGTCCGTCTACCCGGGGCGCGGACCCCGAGGAGGAACCTCGTGATCCTGCTGCTGTCCACTTCGGACACCGACCTGCTCAGCGCCCGTTCGGCCGACGGCGAGTACCGGCTCGGCAACCCCGCCCGGCTCGACGTCGCCGAGCTGCCGGCGCTGCTCGACGGCGTGAAGATCGTCGTCGCGCGGATCCTCGGCACCCCGCGCAGCTGGCAGGAGGGCCTGGACACGCTGCGGGCGTCGGGCGCGCACGTCGTCGTGCTGGGCGGGGAGCAGACGCCGGACGCCGAGCTGATGAAGCTCTCGACCGTCCCGGCGGGCATCGCCGCCGAGGCCCACGCGTACCTCGCGCAGGGCGGCCCGGCGAACCTCACCCAGCTGCACCGGTTCCTCTCCGACACGCTCCTGCTCACCGGCGACGGCTTCGAGCCGCCCGCCCGGCAGCCGGGCTGGGGCGTTCTCGAGCGGCCTTCGCGCGCCGAGGGCCCGGTGATCGGGATCCTGTACTACCGCGCGCACCACCTGTCCGGGAACACGCAGTTCGTCCACACGCTCGCCGACGAGATCGAGGCCGCCGGCGGGCGCGCGTTGCCGGTCTACTGCGCTTCGCTGCGGACGCGCGAGCCGGAGATGATGGCCGAGCTGGGGAAGGTGGACGCCCTGCTGGTCACGGTGCTGGCGGCGGGCGGCACGAAGCCGTCCGAGGTCGGGGCCGGCGGGGACGACGAGGCCTGGGACGTCGCCGAGATGGCCGCGCTCGACGTCCCGATCCTGCAGGCGCTGTGCCTGACCAGCGACCGCGAGACGTGGGCGGCGAGCGACGACGGGCTCTCCCCGCTCGACGCCGGCAACCAGATGGCCGTGCCGGAGTTCGACGGGCGGCTGATCACGGTGCCGTTCTCGTTCAAGGAACTCGACGAAGACGGCCTGCCCCGGTACGTCCCGGACGCCGAACGCGCGTCCCGCGTCGCCCGCATCGCGCTGGCGCACGCCCGGCTGCGGCACACGCCCCCAGCGGAGCGGCGCATCGCGCTGATGCTGTCCGCGTACCCGACGAAGCACTCCCGCGTCGGCAACGCGGTCGGGCTGGACACCCCGGCGTCGACGATCGAGCTGCTGCGGCGAATGCGCGAACAGGGCTACGACCTGGGGCCGGACGCCTTCCCCGGCGTCGACCCGACCGGGACCGACCAGCCGGACGGCGACGCGCTGATCCACGCGCTGATCGCGGCCGGCGGGCAGGACCCGGAGTGGCTGACCGAGGAACAGCTGTCCGGCAACCCGATCCGCGTACCCGCCGCGCGCTACCAGGAGTGGTTCGACGCGCTGCCCGCGGAGCTGCGTTCGGGGGTGGAAGAACACTGGGGCCCGGCGCCGGGTGAGCTGTACGTCGACAACGGCGACATCGTGCTGGCGTCGCTGCAGAGCGGCAACGTCATCATCATGATCCAGCCGCCGCGCGGATTCGGCGAGAATCCCGTCGCGATCTACCACAACCCGGACCTCCCGCCGAGCCACCACTACCTGGCCGCGTACCGCTGGCTGGAGGAGGAGTTCGGCGCGCACGCCGTCGTCCACCTCGGCAAGCACGGGTCGCTGGAGTGGCTGCCGGGCAAGACGGCGGGGCTTTCGGCGTCGTGCGCGCCGGACGCCGTGCTCGGGAACCTGCCGCTGGTGTACCCGTTCCTGATCAACGACCCGGGCGAAGGCGCGCAGGCGAAGCGGCGGGCGCACGCGACGATCGTCGACCACCTGATCCCGCCGATGGCGCGCGCGGAGTCCTACGGCGACATGGCGCGGCTGGAGCAGCTGCTCGACGAGCACGCGAACATCGCGGCGATGGACCCGGCGAAGCTGCCCGCGATCCGCGCCCAGATCTGGACGCTCATCCAGGCCGCGAAGCTCGACCACGACCTCGGCGTCGAGGCACGCCCGCACGACGCGGAGTTCGACGACTTCCTGCTGCACATCGACGGCTGGCTGTGCGAGGTCAAGGACGCGCAGATCCGCGACGGGCTGCACATCCTGGGCGCGGCACCGGTCGGGGAAGCGCGGGTCAACCTGGTGCTGTCGATGCTGCGCGCGTCCCAGATGTGGGGCGGCAAGCAGGGCGCGGTGCCGGGCCTGCGCTCGGCGCTGGGCTTGAAGGAAGACGCGCCGATGTCCGAAGTGGACGCGGTCGAGAAGACGGCGCGGGAACTCGTGCAGACGATGGAAATGCGCGGCTGGGACGCCACCGCCGTCGCGTCGGTGGCCCCGGACGCCCAGGTCGCGCGGGTGCTTTCGTTCGCGGCGGAGGAGATCGTCCCGCGGCTGGCGGGCACGACCGCGGAACTCGACTCGGTGCTGCACGCCCTGGACGGCGGTTACATCCCGGCCGGGCCCAGCGGGTCGCCGCTGCGCGGGCTGGTCAACGTGCTGCCGACCGGGCGGAACTTCTACACGGTCGACCCGAAGGCGATCCCGAGCCGGCTCGCCTGGGAAACCGGGCAGGCGCTGGCGGACTCGCTGCTGAAGCGCTACCGCGAGGACACCGGCGACTGGCCGCGTTCGGTCGGGCTTTCGGTGTGGGGCACGTCGGCCATGCGGACGTCCGGCGACGACGCCGCGGAAGTCCTGGCGCTGCTGGGTGTCCAGCCGGTGTGGGACGAGGCTTCGCGGCGGGTGACCGGGATCGAGGCGATCCCGCTGGCCGAGCTGGGCCGGCCCCGGATCGACGTCACCATCCGGATCAGCGGCTTCTTCCGCGACGCCTTCCCGCACGTGATCACGATGCTGGACGACGCGGTCCGGCTGGTGTCCGCTTTGGACGAACCGGCGGACCGGAACTTCGTGCGTGACCACGTTTCCGCGGACCTGGCCGCCCACGGCGATTCCCGGCGGGCCACCACGCGGATCTTCGGTTCGAAGCCGGGCGCGTACGGCGCGGGCCTGCTGCCGCTGATGGACTCCGGGAACTGGCGCGACGACAAGGACCTCGCCGAGGTGTACGCGGTGTGGGGCGGCTTCGCCTACGGCCGCGACCTCGACGGCCGCCCGGCGCGCGAGGACATGGAGAACTCGTACAAGCGGATCGTCGTGGCGGCGAAGAACACCGACACGCGCGAGCACGACATCGCCGACTCGGACGACTACTTCCAGTACCACGGCGGGATGATCGCGACGGTCCGCGCGCTGACCGGCTCGGCCCCGGCGTCCTACGTCGGCGACAGCACGTCCCCGGACGCGGTCCGCACGCGGACGCTGGGCGAGGAGACGGCCCGGGTGTTCCGCGCACGCGTGGTGAACCCGCGCTGGCTGGCGGCGATGCGCCGCCACGGCTACAAGGGCGCGTTCGAGCTGGCGGCCACGGTGGACTACCTGTTCGGCTTCGACGCGACGGCGGGCGTCGTCGGCGACTGGATGTACGAGAAGCTGACCGAGTCCTACGTGCTGGACGAGGTGAACCAGGAGTTCCTGCGCCAGGCGAACCCCTGGGCACTGCGCGGCATCGTGGAGCGGCTGAACGAAGCGGCGGACCGCGGGCTGTGGGAAGAGCCGGATCCCGCGCTCCTGGAGAAGATGCGCGAGGTGTACCTGTCGCTGGAAGGTGACCTCGAAGCGGAGTGAGCCGTAACGCCGAACCGGTTCGAGCGACTACTCCGACATGCTCGAGGTCGAGTCCCCCGCCACGATCGAGGACATCGCGAACGAGGTGTTCGAGCGGCAGGAGTTCAAGCACTACCAGGCCCACCAGGCCGTCATCGTCGAGCGCCTCCTCGCCGAGCACGCCGGGTCGATCGCCGTCGCGACTTCGATCGACCGGACCGCTTACGAGGAGGCGCGCCGGCGGGCGGACGAGGCCCTCACCACGCGCACCCGGCGCTCGGTCGCCCGGCTGCTCCTGCTCGGGCTGCTGACGCTCCTGGCTGCCGGGTTCGTCGCGCTCATCACCCAGGTGCCGAAGCCGGAGCTGCTCAAGCTCCTTTCCCTCGACACCGAGCACAGCTGGATCGGCCGCAAGTTCGGCATCGTGGAAGCGGGTGGCTACCTCGTCCTCACCCTCTGCGTGGTCACCTGGTCGGGGTGGTTGCTGCGACGACGGACAGCCGTGGCCGCGCTCAAGCGACCGGCCGCGACAGCAGCCAGCACCTTCGCCCGTTCACTGGCCGCGGCCGTGCAGGAGGCTGTCGCCACGTCGATCAACGACGAGCTCGGTCCCCAGGGCATCATCGCGTTCCCCACCCACGCGCCGAGGCTCGTCGAACTGGACGTCACCCAGGTCCGCCGGTCGGCGACCGCGGCCTACGTGAAGGAGTTCATCCTCGAGCACGAGTCGTCGGCGATCGGCCTCGCCGGCACCCGCGGCTCGGGGAAGTCGACGGTCATGCGGGCGCTGCAGAGCGATCCGGCGATGGCCGGGCCCGTGGTCGTCGTGCCGTCGCCGGTGCGCTACGACGCCGGGGACTTCATCCGGCTGCTGCTGGCCGAGATCGCCGGAGCCATCATCAGCCGGCAGCCGGACCGGTTGACCGACTGGCTGTACCGGTTCGCGGACCGCCTGACGTTCCGACGACTGGTGGCCGTCGCCTTTTCCGTGTCCTTGGTCGCTCTTGTCGTCAGCCTGGACGTTCTCCGCGGCTTCGCGTTCGGCCTCAGCGCCTTCCTCGTGACCCTCTTCGCGGGCCAGATCCTCAAGGTCGTCAAGCGGCTCGACACCGCCACGCGGAAACCCCACGTGAAACGAGCCGTGGAACTGCTCCGCGACCTGCGCTGGGAAACCGAACGGGCGACCACCGGCAAGATCGTGCTGAAGTTCCAGTCGTTCTGGGAGTCGAGCAGGGAAAACGGCGTCAAGCTGAAGAGCCGTTCCCTCGGCCGGGCCGAGCTCGTCGGCGCGCTGCGGGACCTGCTGCAGACCTTCGCGGCCTTCAGCGAGAGCGAGCGCATGATCGTCTGCATCGACGAGCTCGACAAGATCGGCGAGTCCGCCGACCTGGTCGAGATCGTCAACGAGCTGAAGGATCTCTTTCACATCCAGAAAGTCCACTTCGTGGTCACCGTGTCCACGGATGCCCTCGACTCCTTCGAACGCCGGGGGCTCGCCGGGCGGGACGCGTTCGACTCGGCGTTCGACACGGTGATTCACACCCGGCGGCTGACGCTGGACGAGTCGCTCGACGTCATCCGGGCGCGGGCCACCGGGTTCCCGCCGATCGTCGCGATGCTTTGCCACGCCTGGTCCGGCGGGCTGGCCAGGGATCTGTTGCGCAGCGCGAGAGCGGCCGTCGAGCTGCAGCGACGCACCCCGCTGACGCCGTTGAGCATCGACACGATCACCGCCGCCCTGGTGTTCGACGATCTCACCGGCGCGATCAGCGCGTCGATGCGCAGCCTCGACCCCGGCGACGACCAGATCGACACGCTCTGGGCGTTGCAGCAGGCCCTCGACACCGCTCGCGATGGCGACCTCGACCGGGCACTCCGAGCCGTGGCGGCGTTCGACGGGCTCCAGGCCCCCGTGCTCAAAGCGCTTCACTCGAAGGCGAAAATCGGGCTGTCCCTGCTCCGGCTGGCCCAGGTTGCCCGGTCGCTGCCGCACTACTGGGTGGACGACGGCTCGGCCCTGCAAGGGGTCCGCAAGGCCGCCGGCGAACACGCGAACGCCGTCGCGGCGCTGAACGAGCCTGCCCCGGTGCACGAATCCGCGGTCCGGAAGGCCATCCGGGACTTCGACGCGCTCGTGCTCGACGCGCAGGCTTCGCCGAACGGACACGAGGAGAAACCGACGGCGGCTGGGCGGACCGGATCCGCTCCTGGAAACCCGACTATCCGACAGGTTTCGCCCAGAACTCCGCCGTCGGCTTGACTTCGTCAATGGTCTAGTCCAATGATCTGTCCACCCTCGATCCCCACCGGGAGGACAGCTCATGCGCAAGAGCAGACTGGCCGCCGTCGGGCTCGCCGCCGCCACTTTCGCCGCCACCGCCGTCAGCCTTGTGCTCGGTGCTCCGGCGGCCACCGCGGCGTTGAGCAACAACTGGTACGCCGCGGCGCCGTACCTGATGCCCCAGAGCAACAACCCGCCCGACCCGGTCACCGTGATGAACGCGACCGGGCTCAAGGCGTTCCAGCTCGCGTTCATCCTGGCGCCCAACGGCGGCGGCTGCAGTCCCACCTGGGACGGCACCGACCCGATTTCCAGCGACACCACCGTCGCCGCGGCGATCTCGAAGATCCGCGGGGCGGGCGGGGACATCTCCGTCTCCGTCGGCGGGTACGGCGGCACGAAGCTCGGCCAGACCTGCGGCACGGTCGCCGCGACCGCGGCCGCCTACCAGCAGGTCGTCACGAAGTACTCGCTCAAGGCCATCGACTTCGACCTCGAAGAGCCCGAGTACGAAAACACCGCGGCCATCGCGAACGAGCTCGGCGCGGCGAAGACGTTGCAGGCCAACAACCCCGGCCTCTTCGTGTCGGTGACCATGCCGGGCACCGCGGCCGGCACCGGCTGGTTCGGCACCCAGCTGCTCGACCAGGCGAAGTCGATCGGGTTCACGCCCAACAACTTCTCGATCATGCCGTTCGACGGCGGCTTCAACGGCGGCTCGTCGCAGGTGTCGGCGCTGGAGGCCCTGCACGGCCTGCTCATGTCGCACATGGGCTGGGACAGCGCGACCGCCTACTCGCACGAGGGTTTCTCGGGCATGAACGGCAAATCGGACGCGGCCGAGATGTTCTACACCGCCGACTTCCAGACGGTGTACGACTACGCGACCAGCCACGGCCTCGGCCGCTTCACGTTCTGGTCGGTCAACCGCGACCGCGCCTGCGTCGGCACGACCGACAACGGCGTCTGCAGCAACGTCCCGCAGAACGACTGGGACTTCACGAAGTTCAGCGTCCGGTTCGCGGGTGCGACGCCGCCGCAGACGACGCCGACCCCGCCGACCACCACGACCCCGACCACCCCGGGCGGCGGCTCGTGCACCGCGGCCGAGTGGGACCGGACGAAGGTCTACGTCAAGGACAACGTCGTTTCGCACAACAGCCACAAGTGGACCGCCAAGTGGTGGACGCAGGGCGAGGAGCCCGGCACCACCGGCGAATGGGGTGTCTGGCAGGACAACGGCGCCTGCTGATCGCCGCGCGTCAGAAGTCGAGGTGGGTGTTCTCGCGCTGGACCTCCGGGGTCAGCGCGGGCACCTCGACGACGTGCCGCCCGGCCTGCCGCAGCAGTTCGGTGCCCCGGGCATCGACGAACACCGGCGGCTCGCGCCACGCGAACACGACGCGCGGGATCCCGGCGTCGAGGATCAGCTGCGTGCAGCTGCGCGGGTGCGAGCTCCGGTGGCTGCACGGTTCCAGTGAGCTGTACATGGTCGCCCCGGCCAGGCGCGGGTCGCCGGCGCACTTGGCGAGGGCGGCTTCTTCGGCGTGGTTCGCCGGGTCGCCCTCGCCGGAGTGCCCGGTGGCGACGACCTCACCACCGGCGTCGGTGATCACCGCGCCGACGCGGAAGGTGTGGCTGGGCGGGCACTCGGCGGCGAGCGCGATCGCTTCCTTGAGCCGCCGGACGTCCGGTCCGCTCGGCTCGGCCGCGGCGCGGTACTCGAGGATCGCCATCCCCTGCAGCTCCCGCACACCGGCCAGGGTGAGCGGCCGCGGGTAGAGCCCGGGCCCGACGAACCGCGGCGCACCCGGCTGCCCCACGAAGAACGGCGCGATCGCGAGCCGCAGCTCGTCGGCCAGGCCTTCGGTGAGGAAGCGGGTGTGGATGCCGCCGCCCCCTTCGACCAGCAGCTTCCCGATGCCGCGCTGCCCGAGGTCGTCGAGGACGCGGCCGAAGTCGGGCGGGTTCCCGGCGTCCACGACGGTGGCGACGCGCTTCAGCTCGCCGGCCGCCCCCGGTGGTGCGTAGACGATCTTTTCGTTATCGCCCACGGTGAAGAACTGCGCCTCCGGGTCGAGCCCGCGCGTGGTCACGGTGACTTTGACGGGCTGCTCGGGCTTGCCCTGCTCGACCCGCTGCCGCCGCAGCTCGGGCGACCGGACGAGCAGCCGCGGGTTGTCGGCCCGCACGGTTCCGGCGCCGACGAAGATCGCGTCCGCCTCGGCCCGCAACCGGTCCACGACGGCGAAATCGTCCTCAGTGGACAGCACGAGCCGCTCGGACGAGATGTCGTCGAGGTAGCCGTCGAGCGACTGCGCGGCGGACAGCAGAACGTGCGGCCGGGAGATCACCCGGACCAGTATGCCGTAACGCCTTCGGGGATCCGGGCGTCCTACGACGTATCCCCCGTCGAGCCCATCCCCCGGAGCTGCGAAGTATGACCACGCGAGGCTGGTACAAGGAACGGACGCTCACCACGGTCGACACGGTCGGCCGGGAGGTGTCGGTGACCACCGGGCTCACCCGCGACCCCGAAGGCCGCCTGGTCGCCGCGATCGCGATCAGCGACGGCCCGACCGCCATCTACCGCCACGCCGCCGACCAGGAAGCTCGGACGGAACTCCTGACCAACGTGACCGAGACGGTCGACGAGCTCAGGAAGCTGGCTCACGTCCCGCCGCGTTAGGGTCCGCGGCCCGGAACCGGCGGCGCAGCTCCTGCCCCGCCGGTGAATCCGGGTCGAACCCTTCGAGCGTGGTCTGAGCGGCGCCCGCGAAGCCGAGCGCGTTGTGGCAGCGGAAGCAGAAGGCGATCTCGAAGAGGACGCCTTCCGCACCGTGCACCCTGAGCGCGTACACCGGGTGGTAGCACCGCATCATCCCGGCGTCCGGGAGCTCGGAGACGAGCCTGACGAGCGCCTTCGCGTCCGCACCCGTCACCGACTCGAGGACGGGACCGGGAACGCTGGTCCACTGTTCCCATTCACGGTCACCCGCCACGCGGATCAGGTCCGCGCGCCGGACGTCCGGCGGGTCGATCGGCAGAAGCACCGTCAGGCCGGGAGGACGGCGTACTGGCGGACGTAGAGGTCCGTGTACGTCACCGGGCCGCGGGGACCGGGCACCTTGTCCAGGTTGATGCCGGTTTCCGGGACCGCGAGCAGCTTGAAGCCGTCGAGGAGCCGGGTGGGCGCGTTCCAGAAGACGCCCGTGCCGGTGTAGCCGTCGAAGAACGCGTCGGCGGCCGACTCGTCCTCGGTGGCGATGCCCGCCGCGAGGCCCGAGGTCTGCTCGTTGGCGATCCCGACGGCGTCGGCGAGCGCGCCGACCTTGGCCACCGTGACGGTCGCCTCCCGGTCGGAGTCCAGCGCCCACTCGTAGCCGATGGCGTGCTCGTGCGGGGCCAGCGACGGCGTGACGCCCCGCTCGGCCAGCGCGTCCGAGATCGCCGGCCAGACCTCGTCGTGGATGTCCTCGTGGATCAGCAGCAGGTTCAGCCGGTTGCACACCCCGAGCCGGTCGAGGCTGTTGTAGACCAGGTCACGCGCCTTGGTGACGTCCGCGCCGCGGTCGACGTAAAGCACGCCGCCGCCGTCGGCATGGGCGAGCGTGCCCACGCCGTGGATCGCCGCCTCGGTGGCCAGGGCGCGGGTGCTGTCGCCGCTGCCGCGCAGGATCACCAGCGGCACCAGGTTCGGCAGCCGGACCAGCGCGGACGCCGCCTCCCGCTCCACCCGCGGCACCAGCTGCACGCAGTCGGCGTCGATCCCCGCCTCGGTCAGCGCGGGCGCGATGACGACCTCGCGCAGCCGCTGCGCCGAGCCGAGCGCGGCCGAGCCGGTGCGCAGCACGCCGCCGTTGCGCGACTTCACCAGCTGCGACGCCACGTCGACGGTCACGTTCGGCCGCGCCTCGTAGTTCGCGCCGATGACGCCGACCGGCCGCCGCCGTTCGACCAGCCGCAGCCCGCCGTCCAGCGTGGACAGCTCGACCGAGCGCTCCTGGTGCGGCGCGCCGGCGAGCAGCCGCAGCTGCTCGGCCATGCCGGTGAGGCGCTCGGGGGTGATGGTGAGCCGGTCGAGCAGACCGGCGCTCATCCCCTCGGCCTTCGCGCGTTCGACGTCGGCCCGGTTCGCCTCGAGGATCTCTTCGCGGTGCGCGAGCAGCCGCTCGGCCATCCCGGTCAGCGCGGCGTCGACGGCTTCGGCGGAAGCGGCGGCGAGCGACGGCGCGGCCAGCTTCGCCGCCCGTGCGCACTCCTCCACGGCCTTGGCGACCTCGTCCATCGTTCGTCTCCCTCCGCGCGGACCAGCGAGAGACCAGTTTGCCGCATGGGCTCGCTCAGGTGGCCAGGGGCTCCAGGAGCCACAACCCGCCGGCGATCAGGCAGCTGACCGTCGCCACGGCGAAGACCAGCACCCACAGCACCGGCGGCACCGCGGTGAGCCGGCCCAGCTGGTCGGCGTCGGAGTCCCGCGCCTGGCCGCGACGGCGTTTCGTCTGCAGCTCGATCACCGGCCGCACGCCGCCGAACAGCAGGAACCAGGTCACCAGGTAGCTGAACGGCGCCTGCACCTCGACCGGCGCGACGAACGCGACCAGTGCGAGCACCGCGGCACTGGCGACGACGGTGAACACCCCGTAGGCGTTGCGCACCATCACCAGGACCCCGAGCAGCAGCAGCGCGATCAGCACGAGGACCGTGCCGACCAGGTCGTTGCCCAGCAGGCTGGCGAACAGCAGCCCCAGCACCGACGGCGCCAGGTACCCGGCCATCGCGGTGAACGCCATGCCCGGCCCCTCGGGCTTGCCGCGCGAGACGGTGACGCCCGAGGTGTCCGAGTGCAGCTTGATGCCCTGCAGCCGCCGCCCGACCAGCACCGCGGCCAGGCCGTGCCCGGCCTCGTGCACGATCGTCACGACGTTGCGCGCCCGCCGCCACGGCGAGCCGCCGACGAGGACGACCAGCAGCGCCACACCGCCGGCCACCAGGGTGATCACCGCGGGCGTCTGGGCCTGCTCGAGCAGCGAGCCGGCCGACGAGGTGTCGGCGGCGGCCGTCCGGAGGGCTGACAGGGCGTCACCGGCCGGGCTGCCGAGCGCGAGAGGAACGGGCGAACTCACCCGGACACCTCACCACAGGCGACATCTGGCTACGGTGAGTCCCCGCCGATGGCGGTTTCGCGGGCTCCGGTAGTGGGTTCGTGGTGGTCTCCTTTCCGTCGATGATGGGTGGCGTCGAGCGATGGACCGGTTCGAGACGAAGAGCTTCGCCCTGATGCCCGGTCAGCGGGTCGAGGCCAGGGTCGTCAGCCACCACCCGTGGGGCGTGCTCGTCGAGATCGCGGGACACGGGGACGACGGCCTGTCGGCCTCGATCGACATGATCGAGCTGTTCGCTTCGCGCACGGGCAGCCACGAGGAACTGCTCGCCCTCTTCCCGCCCGTCGGTGCGCGGGTCGAGGCGGTGGTCCAGCGGATCAGCCGGTGGCACCCGCCGGTATCGGTGCGCCTCAGCATCCGCGCCGCCGACCTCGAGGCGTTGACCTGGCCGTGCGACTTCTGCGGTGAACGGACCACGCTGAGCCCCGGCGGCGACGCGCTCGTCCTCGACTCACGCAGCAACAACGGCCCGGGCAGTCACACCCTCGTCGTCCACCGGGAGTGCCTGGCCACGCGGATACACCCGCAGAACTCCGGCGAGCGAGCACGGGCGCTCAAGATCGGTGAGGCTTAGGCTCCTTTCGTGTGAGGGTGGGCTCGCACCTGCGGACAAACTGCGGGCCGCGGCGGACGCGGCGCGGGGAACAGCACGCCGGGGGAACCGCTCGGCCGGAAACGCCCCGCAGCGCGCGAGCAGGCGCGCCGGCCGCCGCCACCGGCTCGCGCCGGCACTGGCTGCGCTCGGAACGGGCGCGATGAGCCACCGGTGGAACCGCACGCAGCCCGGGCTTGGGGACGAACCGCGGGCCGCGGCAGCCGCACCGCGGGAACAACACGCCGCGGGAACCGCTCAGCCGGAAACGCCCCGCAGCGCGCGGGCTGGTGCGCCAGCCGCCACCGGCACACCGGCACTGGCTGCGCTCAGGAACGGGCGCAGTGAGCCACCGCCGGAACCGCACGCCGCCCTGGGCCCGTGCGAGAACCGCCCGGGCCTGGGGATGAACCGCGGGCCGCGGCAGCCGCGGCGCGGGGTCAGCACGCCGCGGGAACCGCTCGGCCGGAAACGCCACGCAGCGCGCCAGCCGCCGCGACTGGCACGCACCGGCACCGGCTGCGCTCCGGTAAGTACGCGGTGAACCACCGCCGGAACCGCACACTGCCCCGGACCCGTCCGAGAACCACCCGGGCCTGCTCCCGGCGGATCACGTCATCGGGACTCCCTCAACCGGGCCTCGCCCTCGACGCGGAACAGGAACGACACCCAGCTCCGGAACGGGGCCCACGCTTCCGCGATGTCGGCCAGCTCCGGCACGCCCGCCTCCGGCAGGTGGTAGGCGGCGCGCATGATCTCGTGGAGGCGGCCCTCGTCGCGGGGGAAGATGTCCGGGTGGCCCGCGCCGCGGATCAGGATCAGCTCCGCGCTGAAGCGGCCGATTCCGGGGAGCAGCCGCAGCTGGTCCAGGGCTTCGTCCGGGGGCATCGCGCGCAACGTCGCCGCGTCCAGTGCTCCGGCGGCCGCCGCCTCGGCGATGCCGCGCAGGCGCTGCACCTTCTGGCCCGACAGACCCGGCATGAACTCCAGCTTCGCCAGGACCGCCGGGGGTGGGAACGACGCCAGCCGGCAGCCGCCGACGTCGACCTCCGTGCCGTGGCGTTCTTCCAGGCGGCGGCGCAGCCGGACCGCCTGAGTCATCCAGACGCGGTGGCTGAGCACCGCCCAGCACGCCGCCTCGTACGGCGAGGCGAACAACACCGGGCGCAGGCCCGGGTGCAACTCTCGCAGCAGGGAAACCACGGGGTCGCGGGCGCCGGCTTCCGCGAACGCCGTGCCGTCGACGTCCAGCGAGCACATCCGCCGCACCTGGGCCAGGACCGCCGCCGCGTGCTCGGGCGGGCCGTGGACCTCCACCGCCACCTCGCCGGGCGATCTCTGGCGCAGCACCGCTCCCACCGGCGCCCACACCCCCTCGAGCGGGAACGCCACACGGAGCGCGCCCGCCTCCGCCGCCGGCTGCCCGGCCGGGGCGAACCCGGTCAAGAAGCGGGCCGCCGCGGCGAGGTCGAACTCGCCATGCACCGTGATCTCGCTGTCCAGCATCGAAGTCGTCATCTGTCCTCCTCGGATCGGGAACCTCGCCTGCGACGCTAGGAAGGACCACCGACAATTCCGGGCTCGAACGCCTGAGCCCCGGCATTGTTCACTCGATCGAGTGCCCGAGATTTGACATACTCCCGGTATTCGAACGACAGGAGGGGTCATGCCGACCAGCCGAACCACCGCCCCCGAGCGGCTGAGCGCCCTGCTCGAGACGCCGGCGCAGACCACCGGCGGCTACCTCGACCTGCTGGGCACCGCGGACCAGGCCGGTCCCCCGACCGGCCTCACCCAGCGGCTGATGCGCACGACCCTGCTCCCGCAGGTCTACGAGCGGTACTGGCGCCCCACCCTCGGCCGCGCGCTCAAAGGCCCGTTCGGGCCGAGCATGGCCGGCGAGGTCCGCCTCGCCACGAAGCTCCTCGCCCTCGAACCCGGGCAGACGGCGCTCGACGTCGCCTGCGGCACCGGCCGCTTCACGCGCGCGTTCGGCGCGGCCGTCGCCCCGGGCGGGCTCGCGATCGGGCTCGACGGCGCCCGCACGATGCTCACCAAAGCCGTCGTCGAGGACAACCCCGGCACCGTGGCCTACTTGCGCGCCGACGCGGTGCGGGTCCCGCTGAAGGAGTCCACTGTGGACGGTGTCTGCTGCTTCGCCGCCCTCCACATGTTCGCCGAACCGGAAGCCGCGCTGGACTCCTTCGCGCGCGTGCTGAAACCCGGCGGCCGGATCGTCCTGCTGACCAGCGCCCGCCGCGGCTGGCAGCCCGCGCGTCTGATCGACTCGGCCGGCGGGATCGTGAGCGGGCAGAAGATGTTCGACCGCGGCGAAATCGCGGCGAGCCTGCGCGCCCGCGGCTTCTCCGGGATCACCGAACGGTACGCGGGCGTCACGCAGATCGTGGCGGGCCGGCTGGGCTGAGCGCCGCGGATTGTCGGACCCGGCGGTTAGCATCGCCCCATGACCCACGCCGAACCCGTCCCGCCCGACGACAGCTACCTGCGTTCCCTGGTCGAGGCGACCGCCGACGCCGTCGCGGCCGCCGAACCGCTGTCCTCGCCGCACACCGGCGCGGACGAGGCGACGCGGGCCGAAGTGACGGCCGCGGTCGAGCGCGGTTCACCCGATCTGGTGGCGTTGAGCCAAGATCTGCACGCGCACCCGGAGGAGGGGTTCGCCGAGCGCCGTTCGGTGCAGGCGCTGGCCGACCTCCTGAAGCGCCACGGCCACGACGCCACCATCGGCGTCGGCGGGCTCGAAACCGCGCTGCGCGTCAGCACGCCGGAGCGGGACGGCCCGCACATCGCCGTGCTCGCCGAATACGACGCGCTGCCCGGGCTCGGCCACGCCTGCGGCCACAACGTCATCTGCACGACCGCCGCGGGCGGGTTCCTCGGCGCCGCCACCGTCGCCGAGCGGCTCGGCGGCCGGGTCAGCCTGATCGGCACGCCCGCCGAGGAAGGCGGGGGCGGCAAGGAAATCCTGGCCCGCGCGGGCGTGTTCGACGACGTCGACGCGGTGATCATGCTGCACCCGTTCAGCCACGACATCGCGCTGCACCCGTTCCTCGGCCGCCGTCAGCTGGAGATGGTCTTCCACGGCGTCGGCGCGCACGCGTCCGCGCAACCCTTCATGGGCCGCAACGCGCTCGACGCCGCGGTCGCCGCCTACCAGGGCGTTTCGGCGCTGCGGCAGCAACTCCCGCAGAGCGACCGCGTCCACGGCGTCTTCACCGACGGCGGCGCCCGGCCGAACGTCATCCCGGCGCGGGCCGCGCTGCTGTTCTACCTGCGCTCCCAGAACCCCGAGACCCTGCGCGACCTCGCCGCGCGCATGAAGTCGATCGCGGAGGGCGCGGCGGCGATGACCGGCTGCGGTGTCGAGCTCACCTGGGACGCGCAGGCCGCCTACCTCCCGATCCGGTTCAACACCGCGCTCGCCGGCCGCTGGACGGCCAACCAGCTGGGCACCGGCCGCAAGCCGCTGCCACCGGGCATCGTGCCGGAGTCGCTCACGGGATCCACCGACCTCGGAAACCTGTCGTTCCGCATGCCCGCGCTGCACCCGATGCTCGCGGTCTCAGACCCGACGGTCGCCTTGCACACCAAGGAGTTCGCGGCCGCGGCCGGTTCGGAGACGGGCGACGCTGGCGTCCGCGACGGCGCTCTGGGCCTGGCCCTGACCGCGGCGGACTACCTGGGCGACGCCGAACTGCGGAAGGCGGTGCACGACGAGTTCGAAGCGGCGGGAGGAGCACTGGACGTGCCGACGTTCTTCGACTGAGAACCGCCTGAGTTTTCTCAGCTGATTCTTCTCAGCAAAGCCTGAGGTATTTCCACAGGCTGTTCACAAGCACGGGCGCGAACCTAGGGCCATGACCGAGAACGAGAGTCGGCCCGGCCCCGCCTCACCCGGTGGGCACCAGCCGCACCAGAGCACCCCGCAGTACGGGCCGTACGCGCAGCAGCAGTACGGCTATCAGCACCAGGCCGCGCCGAACCCTCTGTTCACCCCGCAGCCGCCGCTCCAGCAGCCGGGCCAGGCGCCCGCGGCGCTGAAGACCAAGCCGCGCAGGGGAGGCCGCGTGGCGCTGATCGTCAGCGCGACCGCCCTCGGCGCCGCGCTGGTCGGCGGCGTCGGCGGGGCCGCGATCGTCGGGCTCACCACGAACTCGGCGGACGGCACCACGACGTCGGTGAGCGCGCCGGCCGCGAGCGGGCAGCCGGTTTCGAACTCGACGTCCGGCGACGTCAGCGGTGTCGCGGCGAAGGTGACGCCGAGCGTCGTCCAGATCAACGTGACCACCGACCAGGGCGAGGCCATCGGTTCCGGCGTCATCCTCACCGCGGACGGCCGGATCCTGACGAACGCGCACGTCGTCGACGGCGCCCGGAACGTCGTGATCACGACGTCCGACGGCAAGAAGTACCAGGCCAGCGTGGTCGGCGCGGACACGAAGGCGGACATCGCGGTGGTCCAGGCCCAGAACGCGAGCGGGTTGACGGCCGCGACCTTGGGCGACTCGAGCAAGCTGGTCGTCGGCCAGTCGGTGGTCGCGATCGGCTCGCCGGGCGGGCTGCAGAACACCGTCACCACCGGCATCGTCAGCGCGCTTAACCGGAACTTGTCGGACATCGGCGAGGGTCAGCAGCAACAGCAGTCGCCCTTCAGCCGCACCTCCAACCAGGCCGAGAGCTCGCCCAGCTACACCGCGATCCAGACCGACGCCTCGATCAACCAGGGCAACTCCGGCGGCGCGCTGGTCGACGCGCAGGGCAACGTCATCGGCATCAACTCGGCGCTCTACAGCCCGTCCGCCTCGGCCAACGGCTCGGCGGGCAGCGTCGGGATCGGCTTCGCCATCCCGATCAACGACGCCAAGAAGATCGTCGACCAGATCGTGAACAACTAGGACGCGGACGGGCCGTGGTCGGGGCGGTCCGTCCACCCGCTTCGGGGAGCGGGGAACCACGAAGGCCGTTTCGAGAGTCAATCGGGGGCTCTCGAAACGGCCTTCGTGCTCGCTCAGAGTGCGTAGCTGAGGACCAGCATGTGGTTCTGCTCGGCGTCCAGCTCGATGTTCGCCGTGCCGGAGATCCCGGCCAGCTCGCCGAAGCCCGAACCGGCGAGGATCTTGAGCGTCAGGCCGCTGTCGTCGGCGGTGTGGTGGAGGACGAAACCGCCCTTGCGGCCGTCGACCGAGACGGCGAGCCGCTCGAAGGCGACGTACGCGCGCGAAGTGGCGTTGGACGCCGTCAGCATTTCGACGGTACTGGTCCCCTCGATCGCGCCGGTGAACGTCTTGGTTATCGCCACCCGGGCGAACTCGGTGCCGCCGGCCTCGTCGGTCGCCTGCGGCTCCCACTTGTCGAGGACGAACGACGCGGTGGCGGTGCTGGTCATGGCTTTCCCCTGTCTCGATGGTGGCGCCAGCTTCGCAGCGATACCTGACAGGTCGCGTCAGGTTTTCTCACCGCCGCCGGTTGCCGAACAGCCCGCGCGTGATCTCCCGGCCCAGCGCGCTCGCCGCGGACCGCATGAACGACTTCACGGCCGGGTTCTTCATCGCCGACTCGATGAAGCCCGGATCGTCCTTCTCGGGCGCCGGAGCGGCCGGGGGCGGCGGAGCGTCCGGCGCCGCCTCGGGCGCGGGCGCGGCGACCTTCGCGGCCAGCTTCTCGTAGGCCGACTCCCGGTCGATCGTCTCGCCGTACTTCGCGTGCAGGTCGGACGACGCGACGGCCGCGGCGACGGCGTCCGCGCCGATCGAGCCCATCTTCGACCGCGGCGGCCGCAGCCGCGTCCACGCCACCGGCGTCGGCGCACCCCGCTCGGACAGCACCGTGACGATCGCTTCGCCGATGCCGAGCGACGTCAACGCCGTGTCGAGCTCGTAGAACTTCGTCTTCGGGTAGGTCTTGACCGTCTTGGCCAGCGCCGCCTGGTCGTCCGGCGTGAACGCCCGCAGCGCGTGCTGGATCCGCGCGCCCAGCTGCGACAGCACGTTGTTCGGGATGTCCGTGGGCAGCTGCGTGCAGAAGAACACGCCGACGCCCTTCGACCGGATCAGCTTCACGGTCTGCTCGATGCGCTCGAGGAACGCCTTGGAAGCGTCGTTGAAGAGCAGGTGCGCCTCGTCGAAGAAGAAGACGAGCTTCGGCTTGTCGAGGTCGCCTTCCTCCGGCAGCTCCTCGAAGAGCTCGGCCAGCAGCCACATCAGGAACGTCGAGAACAACGCCGGCTTCGACTGCAGGTTGTCCAGCTCCAGCAGCGTGACGACACCCTTGCCGTCGTTCTGCCGCATCAGGTCGTGGACGTCCAGCTCCGGCTCACCGAAGAAGTCCTCCCCGCCCTGGGCCTCCAGGTTGGACAACGCGCGCAGGATCACCCCGGCCGTCGCCGCCGACACCCCGCCGATGCCCTTGAGGTCCGCCTTGCCCTCGTCGCTGGTCAGGTGCGTGATCACCGACCGGAGGTCCTTCGTGTCCAGCAACGCCAGCCCGCGCTGGTCCGCCCAGTGGAAGATCAGCCCGAGCGTCGACTCCTGCGTCTCGTTCAGGCCCAGCACCTTCGACAGCAGCACCGGCCCGAAACTCGTGATCGTCGCCCGGATCGGCGAGCCCTTCCCGCCGGTGCCCAGCGAGAGGAACTGCACCGGGAACGCCGTCCCCGCCCAGTCGTCCCCCAGCTCCTGCGCACGCTTCGCGACCTTGTCGTTCGGCTCCCCGGCCGCGGCCAGCCCCGACAAGTCACCCTTCACGTCCGCGAGCACCACCGGCACCCCCGCCGCCGACAACTGCTCCGAGATCAGCTGCAACGTCTTCGTCTTGCCCGTCCCGGTCGCCCCCGCGACCAGCCCGTGCCGGTTCAGCGTCGCCAACGGCAGGCGCACCGCGGCCGCGGCGTCCGCCGCACCGTCGATCACCACCGCACCCAGCTCCAGCGCGGCGCCCTCACTCGCATAACCAGCGGCGATCTCGCTCGCCGGCGACCCCTGCTCCGTCACTCTCAGCTCCCCGATCGTGTGTCCTGCACCACACCGCGAGCGTAACGCGCCGTACGCGCAGGTAACGCCACTCCCATCCCCGTGTCGGGTTAGGGTCACCAGGTGACCGACCGCCTAGTCTGGATCGACTGCGAAATGACGGGGCTCGACCTCGGCAAGGAAGCGTTGATCGAAATCGCCGCCCTCGTCACCGACGCGGAGCTCAACGTGCTCGGCGACGGAGTCGACATCGTCATCCACGCCGACGAGGAAAAACTCGCCGGGATGCCCGACGTCGTCCGCGAGATGCACGCCCACTCCGGCCTCACCGAAGAGGTCCGCGCCTCCAGCGTCACCCTCGAAGAAGCCGAACGCCGCGTCCTCGACTACATCCGCGAGCACGTCCCCGAACCGGGCACCGCACCCCTCGCCGGCAACTCCATCGCCACCGACCGCGGCTTCATCGCCCGCGACATGCCCGACCTCGACGCCCACCTGCACTACCGCATGGTCGACGTCTCCTCGGTCAAGGAGCTCGTCCGCCGCTGGTACCCGCGCATCTACTACGCCAAGCCGGAGAAGGGCCTCGCCCACCGCGCCCTCGCCGACATCAAGGAATCCATCGGCGAACTCGACTACTACCGGCGCGTCGCCTTCGTCCCCCAGCCCGGCCCCACCAGCGATGAAGCCAAAGCCGCAGCCGCTGAAGTGCAAGAACAGCACCAAAGGTAACCCCCTGCGAACCCCGCGAGGGCACCCGCTACGATTACAGCCAACGAGGTGATCGCAAGCGGTTCCCTCGCTGATGGTGGGCGTAGCTCAGCTGGTAGAGCACCTGGTTGTGGTCCAGGAGGTCGCGGGTTCGAAACCCGTCGCTCACCCCATTGGCCCCAGGCTGGTCGGTTGCTTCGCAACCTTTCCTCAGCCTGGGGTTTCGCCTTTTTGTGGGGGTCGAACCCCCACGCCCCCGCCGGGGGCTTGCCCCCGGACCCCCGTCGTGGTGGTCGCCTTTGTCGTGGTGGTCACCTTTTGTGGGTTGGGTGGGCTTAGCCAGGTGGGGCGTATTCCTGCTAGAAGCAGGAGGGCTAGGCCCAGGACTACGTAGAGGGCGTGGGCTGCTGCTTGGGCTGGTGGTGCGTAGTTCTCCGGGAGGACTACCAGGCCTACCAGGGGGATGTCTTTGCGACCTGTTCCTACCTGCCAGGGGAAGAGGAGTAGGTAGGTTGCCGTGAGGGCTGCTGCCGGGTACCAGGTGCGGGCGTTGTGGGCGGCAGTTGCTGCCATGGCGAAGAAGGGGATGAACCAGACCCAGTAGTGGGTCCAGGTCCAGGGGGTTACCAGGACCATCAGAGCACCGATCACGCTTACGGCCAGGAGTTCCTGGTTGTTGCGGTGGGCTCGGAGGGCGATCCAGAAGGCTGCTGCGGCCACCGCTGCCGCGATGGGGATCCAGATCGGGCCTGAGACGTCCGGGATGTCGAGGATTCGGGCCAGTGCGCCTCGGATCGACTGGTTTTCCGGGGCTGTTGCGTCGCTGTCGCCTGTGATGCGGGATGGGTCTGCGATGTTCGCTGCCCAGAACGCCGCTGAGTCCCTTGGGAGGGCTATGAAACCGGCCAGGACTGTTGCGGCGAACGTTGCCACCGAGACCGCTGCGGCTTTGAAGCGGCGCGTGAGCAGCAAGTAGGCGACGAAGATCGCCGGCGTGAGCTTTATTGCTGCTGCCAGGCCTACTCCTGCTCCTGTCCACCAGCGGTTTCGGCCCGTCAGGTCGGCCAGGACCAAGAGGAGCAGGATCAGGTTCACCTGGCCTGCCGTGAAGTTCATCAGGACCGGTTGCAGAGGGAGGGCCAGTGCTGTGAGGGCTGCTGTTGCCGCGATGCGGCCGTTGTCCCGGGCGTGGCCGAGGCTGCCTAAGCAGATCCAGATGACTGCCAGCAGGGAGAACAGGTTGACCAGGAGGGCGAACAGCGGCAGCAGGAGTTTGGGGATCGCGGTCAGGGGGACGAAGAGGCCTGCCGCGAACGGGGTGTACTTGAACGTGCCGCCGATTGTCGGCAGGTGAGAGATGCCCTGCTCGTAGAGGGGTGTTCCCGCTCGGACCGCTTTGCCGGTCGCCACGTAGGAGCGGAAGTCTTCCAGGTAGACGCCGGCCGTTGTCCAGACGCCGGCCCAGACCGTGTAGCCCGCGAAGACCACGAGGAGTAGCGCTCCGGCCAGGATCGTCCACCAGGTGGGGGCGGGTAGTTTTCGCTCGACCGGTGAAACGGGTAACGCGACCTTTGCCATCGGATCCCCCTCTGATGCGCGTCGGCAGCCTAGGCGGGACAGGTGGCGCACCCGGCCTTAGCCCGAACGTGGTAACCCTCACGACCAGGTGGCTCGGCATGCGCGTCCCGGCAACCGGGTGCACCGTGTTCTGGTGGAACGTTCACGGCCGAAGCGGCGCACCCGGAAAAAACTGCGGTACGAGGACATCACCGTCGTCGACCGGTCCCTGCTCAAGCGGGCGGTGGGAGCCGCCGCGCTGGGCAACGCCATGGAGTGGTTCGACTTCGGCGTCTACGCCTACATCGCCGACACCATCGCCGAGGTGTTCTTCCCGCCCACGGTGTCGCCCGGCGTCCGGCTGATCGGCACCTTCGGCGCGTTCACCGCCGCCTTCCTCATGCGTCCCCTCGGCGGCCTCGTCTTCGGACCGCTCGGCGACCGCATCGGACGGCAGAAGGTCCTCGCCGTCACCATGATCATGATGGCGATCGGCACGCTCTGCATCGGCCTGATCCCCTCGTATGCCAGCATCGGCGTCTGGTCACCGATCCTGCTCGTCGTCGCCCGCATGGTGCAGGGCTTCTCCACCGGCGGCGAATACGGCGGCGCGACCACGTTCATCGCCGAGTACTCCCCCGACAAACGCCGCGGCTTCATGGGCTCCTGGCTCGAGTTCGGCACGCTGTCCGGGTACGTGCTCGGCGCGTCCGTCGTCACCGGCATGAAGGCGTGGGTCCCCCACGAGACGCTGCTCGACTGGGGCTGGCGGGTCCCGTTCCTCGTCGCCGGCCCGCTCGGCATCATCGGCCTCTACATGCGGCTCAAGCTCGAGGAGACCCCGGCGTTCCAGAAGCACGCCGAGGAAGCCGAGAAGCGCGGCCGCTCCGGCGAGCCGTTCTGGAAGATGTTCACCGACTACTGGCCCGCGCTGCTCATCTGCGTCGGCCTGGTGCTCGTGTTCAACGTCACCGACTACATGCTGCTGTCGTACATGCCGACGTACCTGTCCGAGCAGCTGCACCTCGACGCCACCCACGGGCTGCTGCTGATCATCGTCGTCATGGTCGTGATGATGCTCATCATCATGGTGGGCGGCCGGATCACCGACCACGTCGGGCGCAAGCCCGTGATGATGGCGGGCTGCCTCGGCTACCTCGTGCTGTCGTGGCCGCTCATGCTGCTGGTGCACGACGGCGGCCTCGTCCTCACGTTCCTCGGGCTGATGGGCCTCGGCCTGCTGCTGCTCTGCTTCGAGGTGTCGATGCCTTCGGCGCTGCCCGCGCTGTTCCCGACGGCGATCCGGTACGGCGCGCTGTCCATCGCGTTCAACATCTCGGTGTCGCTCTTCGGCGGGACGACGCCGCTGGTGATGCAGTCGCTGATCTCCGCGACCGGCTACGACTACTGGCCGGCGTGGTACCTGATGGCGGCGGGCGCGATCGGCGCCGTCGCGGTGTACTTCAGCCGCGAGACGGCGAACAAGCCGCTCTGGGGTTCGGGGCCCGCGGTGGCGAGCGAGGCCGAGGCGCGGGAGCTGCTCCGCACCTCGGCCAAGGACGGCTAGTTGCCGGCGGTGCGCCACTCGTCCCAGGACAGCTGCCAGACGCTCCAGCCGTCGGTCGGCTCCAGCTTCGGGCCGCCACTGTTCTGCACAGTGACGACGTCGCCCTTCTTGGACGTGTCCATCAGCCACTTCGTGTTCTCGGTGGACAGGTTCAGGCAGCCGTGGCTGACGTTGCTGTGCCCCTGCTGCCGCACCGACCACGGCGCGGAGTGGTAGAAGATGCCGCTGTAGGACAGGCGCACCGCGTACTGGACGAAGGTGCTGTAGCCGCCGGGCGAATCCTCCGGCACGCCGTAGGTGGCGGAGTTCATCGTGTAGCCGGTGTGTTCGCTCATGACGGTGTAGGTCCCGGCCGGCGTGTTGTGCCCGGGCTTTCCCATGGACGTCGGCATGGTCTTGACGACCTGGTCGTTGATCGTGACCGTCATCTGGTGCGTCCCGCCGTCGGCGACGGCGACGAGCTTGTCCCCGACCGCGCCGCTGACGCTCTTGTCTTCCCGGCCGTAGCTGCCGTTGCCGAGCGGCTTGCCGTAGACGGCGGCGTCGACCTTGATCTTGGTGCCGCTCTTCCAGTACTCCTTCGGCCGCCAGGTGACCTGCTTGTCGCCGGACCAGCGGAACGCGCCCTCGGTGGCCGGCTCCGCGGTGATCTTGAGCGCCTTCTCGGCCGCGGCCTTGTCGGCGACGTTGCCGGTGAAGGTGAAGATCAGCGGCATCCCGACCCCGACGGTCTCCCCCTCGACGAGGTTCACCGAGACCCCCACCTGCCGCGCGGGCCTGGCGGTGCTGAAGCTCGACTCCGTCGCGACCGGCTTGCCATCGCCACCGGTCGCGGAAGCGGTCAGCTTGTAGGACTTGCTGTAACCGAGCGGCTCGGCGGAGTCCCACCCGGAGCCGTCGGCCCGCACCTTCCCGGCGACGACCTTCCCATCGGCCCCGGTCAGCTTCACGTCGCCGACCTTCCCGTCGGCAACGGTGACGCTCACCGGCTCCCCGGGCGCGACGTCCTTCGCATCCTTCGCAGGCACGACCGTCAGCACGGCGGGCTTCGGCGCCGGCTTGGGCGCGCTCGAGGACGTCTCCTTCGCCGGCGGTTCACTCGAAGGGCTACTGCTGCACCCACCCACGGTGAGGCCGATCACCCCCGCGGCCACCAGCAGCCGCGCCTTCATACCCCGCATGCCCACCCGCCTGTTTCGCCGTCGATGTCCGACTACAGTGTGCCCGACCAGCCGCGACACCGGGGCGGCAACGCCCGAACCCGGTTGAGGGGACCCCCCTGAAACGGGGTCTGAACGGGGTGCTAATCTTTTCCACGTCGCCGAGGGAAGCCTCCGGCAGACACCGGCGCCATTAGCTCAATTGGCAGAGCAGCTGGCTCTTAACCAGCGGGTTCGGGGTTCGAGTCCCTGATGGCGCACAGTCGGAAAGCAAAGCCCGCCAATGGTTTCCCTGTAAATTCAGGGTCGCCGTCGGTGGGCTTTGTTTGTTCTGTGGGTCCGAGCTGGGGCCGCTGTGGGTCCGGCCCAGAGCCTTGCCAGCGCGGACCGCGTTCGACGTCGCCGTTGCCGGGTAGACCTCGCACCTGACCTGCAGATCTTCCGTCCCCGGTCGTAGCCGGCGCGGCGAACCAAGCTCGCGGTTGCCTCCGCACAAGCCTGAGCCAGCGACGGGAGCACGCTGGTGTAGGTGTCTGCGGTAAGGACGATGCCGGCGTGACCGAGCAGTGCCTGCACGGTCTTCAGGTCGTTGCAGATCAGCCTTGACGATCAGTCGTCGGAACGGGTGCGACACGTAACTCGGGCTCCGGTGACTGCCGTTCTCCCGCGCGAACACCCACCCGGCAGCAGTTCCCACCCTCGCGGCGCTGCGCAGACCGCAGCCGCACCAGCAGCGCGACCGTGCCTCGATCCAGGGACACCGCGTGGCCGCTGGCCGTGGATCCACCGCAGGCGCCACCAGCTGCGCAACCCAGACCGGCACGCCGCCGCGCTCGTGCGCGCCTACCGCCCCACGCTGAGCGTCGCCCAGGTCAAGCACCAGCCGCCGGCCACCGCGACGCATCCGGCTGCGCAAGCTGCCGGACCCGGCGCTGGGCTGGGGCACGGTGAACCCGCTGTCCGCGGTGACCGCTGTGCTCCCCGATGAGGGCGGCAGCGGCAGGCCCGGTGCCGGCCGTGGCGGGGGTGATCGGCGCGGGCTGACGGTGCTGCCGCTGACCAGTCCGTACCGGTCCAGTACGCCGGAGAACGGTCTCGGGGAACATCGGCACAGTTTGAGGAACAGGCCGAGGCGTACTGGACGTGGGCAGATCGACATACTCTGCTCGGGTGATCGAGATCGGTTCGCGAGCGCGCACCCTTCCGGCACCTCCGTCCGCCGTCGGCGACCGGATGGCTCCTCGATCGAACGCCGACCACCAGAAGGCGGATACGTCGGCGACCCACTCCGGAGACCCGTTCGCGTGCAACGCTATCGCCGCGCAAACCCAATACTCGTTGTGACTATGACGCGGCAATCAACTCCGGCAAGCGGTGGTGATCGGCCTGACCTGCGTCGCGGTGACCTCGAGGAGACTTTCCGGCGTCTGTTCGACGAGCACGCCGCGGTCCTGCACCGCTATCTGGTCGGGAGGATCGGTGTCGACATTGCCGGTGACCTGCTCAGCGAAACGTTCCTGATCGCGTTGCAGCAGCGCGACCGCTACGACGCCGAGCGAGGAAGCGCCCGGTCCTGGCTGTTCGGTATCGCGACGAACCTACTGCGCACGGAGGTCCGCAACGAGGTCGCTGCCCAACGCAGGCAGTTGCGCCTGGCCGCGCACGAGCACAGCAGGCGGGTTGTGCACGGGCATGCCGATCGGGTGGCCGAACGGATCGACGCGCAGACCCGGCTGCAGCATCTGGCCAGGGCGTTGGCGGAACTCTCGCCGAACGATCTGGACGTGCTGCTGCTGACCAGTTGGGCGGAACTGACGCCGACCGAGATCGGCGAGGCGCTCGGTGTTCCCGCCGGCACCGTGCGCTCCCGCTTGCACCGGACCCGGCGCTTGCTGAAGGCGTCCGCGGCATCCAGCTCCGCGCGCGATGAGGAAGGAGTACAGGCCGATGACTGAGGACAACGTCCACCGCTTGTGGACCGACGAAGAGCTGGACGAAGGGCTGATCTTGATGCGCCCCGGCGAACTCGCCAACCGGCAGCCCCTGGCCGAGGCACGAAACACACTGTTGAACGCAGTGCGCTCACTCGAAGGCAGGGAGACCCTGGTGGCCGACACCGACCCCGTGACCGAGCCGACCCGAAAGCCAGGGCTCCCCGCCGGACGGCGCTGGTGGCTCAGCGCGGCGGCCGCCGCGGTAGTGGTCGTTGCCGTCGGCGGCACCGTGGCCAGCACCGGCGGAGACCACGGCGGCCCCTCGGCCCAGTCGACGTCGTCGGTGCCGGCGGTGAAATTCGCGTCGGTGCAGCAGGCGCTGGGCAAAGCGGCCGACATGATCCAGGTCACGGGCGAGCAACCCATTCCCACGGGGAAATTCCGGTTTACTGAGACCCGCGGCTGGTACCTGGTCGCCAGTAAAGAGCACCAGTTCGCTTTCCTCGCCGAAGAGCTGAGGCAGACCTGGCAGCCGAGTGACTTCGACAGTGAATGGCTGCTCAAGATCGGGCAGACGGGGAACAAGCAGTGGCTGCTGGGCAACGAGCAAACCCCCACCACCGAGGGCCAGAACAAAAACGAAATCCGTCAGTCCGGTGAGTGGCGCGCGCGGGGTGGGCAGTTCCCCGAGAAAGCGTTGATCTTCGCCGGCCGGGGCGCCGGAAAATGGGGCGCACCCACCGAACAGCAGCTGGCCGACTTGCCCCGCGACCCGCAACAGCTCTACGACCTCATGCTCAAAGATCCCTATCTGGTGAACAAGCCCCGCGGCGGAGGTGTGCTGACACTCGCGGCCGACCTGCTGAAGACCGGTGTCGTACCCGCCGATCTCAAGGAAGCGGTGTACCGCGCGGTGGCCAAGATCCCCGGGCTGAAGATCACCGCGCAAGTGGCGAACCTGGACGGCCGCAAGGGCGTCGCCCTGGGTGTCACACCCCCGGACGGTGGTTATCTCTACGAGATCATCGTCGATTGCGACACCGGCGAGTTCATCGGGGAACGGACGACCCAGTTGACGCCGGGAGGCGACGCGGGGATCGAAGGCATCAAAGCCAACACCGTGTCCGCCTACAGTTCGGTCCGCACCGCCATCACCGACCAGGCGGGGACCGTTCCAGCGGGAAACTGACCGGCCCACAGGGCCCACCAAAGCCGCGCCGACCAGCAAAAGGCCCACTTGACCAGCGGGTTCGGGTTTCGAGTCCCTGATGGCGCACGTGGTCGCACGGCGAGGAGCCGGCCGCTGGTCGGAGGGCGCCGATGAGGTGGATGCCCCGGTAGCCG